>NZ_JBFAOH010000008.1:55360-265634 GCF_040675175.1 Nonomuraea sp. NPDC049649 | reverse complement strand
GCTCGACGGTGTCCCCTACGACCCCGCCAAACACGGCGCCGCAGCAGCGCTCAACGAGTTCGTTGCTGCCTGAGGTTGACACAGGGAGTGTCATGACGGCTCCCCGACGTGGAAGACGCCCGCGGAGCGGACGTGCTTGTTGGTGGTGAGGCTGATGACGGAGCTGTGGCCGGCGGGGGCGACGCGGGCGTGCACCCCGGCGTAGCCGGCGGGCGTGTAGTAGAAACCGTAGACCGCGTGCCACGGCTCCTCGGCCGCGCCGGGGCGGGCGACCGGCTCGGCGCGGGGCGCGATCCGTTCCTGGACGACGCCGCCGGTCGCGGCGGCCTCGCGCAGCGCCTCCCGCCACTCGGCGTCGGTGCGCTCCCAGCCGGGTACGACCCCGTACCCGCCATAGAGGCCGCCCGGTTTGAGTATCAGCCGGTCGCGGCGGGCGCGGCACTCGTCGATCAGGTCATCCGGCGAGTCCCGGGTGAGCAGGCGGGTCCACGGCAGCACCCGGTCGATCAGCGCCCGCTCGGCGGCGGAGCAGGCGTCCCCGGCGGACAGCAGGGCCAGGCCGCCCTTCTCGCAGAACAGGTTGCTCTCCAGCGGGGTCCACAGCAGCAGGCCGCCGGACTCGTGCAGGCGGAAGAGCCGTTCGGCCTGGGCGGTCGCGCCCGCGTCGCCGAGCAGCTGGTCGGTGTCGAAGCAGCGGAACAGCACGTCGATCCGGTCCCCGGCGAGGTACGCCCGGCCGCCGCGGACGGTGAGGTCGCCCAGCTCGCCGAGGTGGCAGCGCAGCCCGGCGCCGCGCAGCGCCTCCCGCAGCGGGCTCCAGGTGCCCGCCCACTCCGCCAGCGCGCCGGGCCCCTCGACCAGCGCCACGACGGGCTCACCGCCGGCGGCCTGCCGCAGCGCGTCCGCGAGCAGCGTCGGGCTGTGGGTGTAGCCGAGCCGCCGCTCCGCCGCGAACGCGGCGAACGCCTCGTCGCGCAGGAACGCGCGGGGGACCTCGCCGCTGCGGTCCCACCCGCCGAGCTCGCTGCCGATGCCGATCTCCAGCAGCCGGTACGCGGTCCCGTCGTGATAGACGTCGGCCCGGCCGCAGGCGGGGGGCGGCGTGCCCAGCCGCCGCATGAGCGCCGACCGTTCGCCCTCGACGCCGACGGCGGCGGCGAACCGGCCGAGGTCACCCCCGAACAGCCGGCCCGGCAGCGCGAGCAGCAGCTCGACGACCCGCGACAGGTCCTCGGCGAAGGCGCGCAGCCCGGCCTCGGGCAGGAACAGCGGCCGGTCCAGGTAGGCGCCGTCCCACGCGGACAGCGAGGGCAGGCGCTCGGCCTGCTCGACTGCCCTGCCGAGGCGGGACCCCGGCGCGGCGGCGGCGTCCAGGTAGGCCCTCGTCACCCGGTCCGTCATCACGCCACCCCCGCCGCGTCCTCGGGGGCAGGCAGCACGGCGGGCGGGGGCCGCCGCTCGTGCCTGGCCCGGACCACCACACCCAGCGTCACCAGGGCCGTGATGCCGAGCAGCCCGGCGAAGGTGAGCGGCGAGGGCGTCAACCGGCTGTCGAAGAGCTGCAGCAGGAAGGCGAAGATCGGCGACAGGGTGCAGACGAGCGCGGCGGTGATCGGCTCGACGTGCTTGATGCCGACCTGGCTGAGGTAGTTGGGCAGCGCGATCCCGATCAGCGCGATCACCGCGGCGGGCAGGAACGCCGCGCCCAGCATCGGGTCGCCGCCGGTGAGCACGAACACCCACGAGACGGCGATGGTGCCGAAGTACCGGACGGCCAGCGACGACGACGGGGTGAACCCGGCGTCGCTGAGCCGCTTGGAGTAGATGACGTTGCCCGTGCAGCCCAGCCCGCAGGCGATGGTCAGCGCCAGCCCCAGCGCGGCGTGCTCGGAGTCGAGCGTGCCCAGCCCGCTCAGCCCGCTCGCCGAACCCCACATGAGCAGCCCGATCAGCGCCAGCACCCCCAGCGAGACGGCGATCTCGGTGCGCAGCACCGGGGGTCCCTTGCGCATCAGCGGACCGGCCAGCGCCACCAGCGCGGGGCCGATGGCCAGCGCGATCACGTTGACGATCGCGGGCTCCAGGTACTTGAGCGCGTACAGCAGCGTCAGCCACGTCAGCGCGGTCACGATGTTGATCGCGATGACGTCGTGCCGGTGCCGGGCCATCGGGCGCAGCACGCTCCGCACCCCGTTCCGGCCCGTCTCCTGGATCAGGAAGTAGGCCGCGGCCAGGGAGAAGGAGATCGCCGCGACCGCGAACGGGTCGAGCGACTGCAGCCGGTTGCCCGCGTACACGTCGACGGCGGCGAGCATGACGCCGTAGGCGACGAGCGGGGGGAGACCGCGGGCCATGTTCGACATCGGCGAGTCCAATCAGTGCTGGTGGAGGGCCTGGGCGAGCGCTTCGGCCAGGAGTCCGGCCTGGGCGCCGCGGTCGCCCGCGTACAGCCGCAGGAAGGGCGGCTCGCCTTCGGCGAAGGCGTCCGCGGCCGACAGCCTCGGCACCGAGAAGCCGAAGCTGGCCCCCTTGGTGAGCTGCGCGCCCGACAGCCGGGCCCGCTCGATCGCCCGGTCGATCACCGCGTTCAGCCCGTCCTTGGTGTTGTGGTCCGGGTCGTGGAAGAGGAAGGTGACGCAGCCTCCGGCGAACCCGAGGTCCCGCGCCACGGCGGCGTCGGGGTGGTCCGGGAGCGAGGGGTGGCACACCTGGCCGGCCGCCTGGACGCGCGGGTCGGCACCGAGCAGGGCCGCGATCCGGCGGGCACCGTCGCCGATGCGCCGCATCCGGGCGCGGTAGGTGGCCGGCTGGAACCGGGGGAACATGTCGGCGGCGTGCCGGTAGAGGATCGAGCCGCTGTTGCGGCGCAGCAGCCCGAACCGCTCACCCAGGTGGGCCGGGTAGGCGACCAGCCCCGCCATGTTGGAGTCGAGGCCGAGCTGCATGTACTTGGAGCAGCTCTCGTAGTAGAGGATCTCCACGGCGTCGTCGCCGGCGAGCAGGCCGGGCGGCAGCATGCCGGAGGTCATGGTGCCGTCGACGACCAGGGTGATCGGCCAGGTGACGACGGCCCGCAGCCGCTCCACGAGGGCGCCCAGGTCGATCATGCGCTGCTGGGCGGTGTTGGTCAGCGGGTCGGCGAACACGCAGCGCGGCCGGTGCCGCAGCACGTCGGCCACCAGGTCGTCGGTCTCGTACCGGGCGGCCCAGCGGATCTCGACGTGCGGCGGCAGCGCGGACAGCTGCTCGGCCGCCTCGAAGTAGACGTAGGGCGCGATCAGCACCGTGTCGCCGGGCCGCAGCCGGTCCCGGAGCAGGAACGACTCCACCAGCGAGTACGCGGCGACGCCGGAGGAGGTGACGCTGAGCCCGTGCCGGTCCGGGGTGAGGCCGAGCGTGTCCAGCAGCTGGCGCTCGACCCGCTCCACCGCGGCGTGCTCGTACCGCTCGTAGTTGACCTTCGGGGAGTCCTGCTGGGCGAGGTCGAAGAACTGGACGGCGCCCGCCTGCGCGTACGACGCCGAGCACCACTCCAGCGCGTCCCGGACGTAGGCGAGCGTGGCCAGGCCCCACCGCAGGACGCCCTCGGCGGTGGACAGCGGCTGCCCGGCGACGTCGTCGGCCGCCACCAGGGCGCTGCGCCGTTCGGCGATGCACCGCCTGGCGTACTGCGCGCTCTCCGCCAGGTGGGAGATCACGGGCTCGTCGTAGGGCAGCCCGCGGCTCCGGCAGTAGGCCACGTGCTCGTCGAGGTCGAGTTGCGCCCGGTACAGCCCGCGCAGGCAGGAGTCGAAGTGCTCGATCAGGTCCACCGCCTGGTCGAGCAGCCCGTCACGGCCCGCGGTGAGCAGCGGCCCGGCCATGTCAACGGCTCCGCTGGTCGGCCTCGACGACCAGCGAGCCGCTGGTCGTGGCGTGCTCGCCGGCGAACAGGCGCGGGTGCGCCGCCCGCAGCCCGTCCACCACGAGCCGGTACGGGAAATCGGCGAACTCCCCGTGCTCGCCGAGGAACTCCATGTGCCGGCGGCCCTTGCGGTCGTAGGGGTGGTACATGCTGTCGGAAGTGCCGTCGAACTCCAGCGGCGTGATGCCGTACAGCCGGCACAGCAGCTTGTTGAAGACCGGGGTGGCCCGCACCCAGCGGCCGTCCAGGAGCACCGAGTTGAGCGCGTGGAAGCGGAACACGTCGCCGCCGACCAGCTCGCGCAGCCGGGGCGAGGCCAGGTGGTTGCGCACGTCGGTGAGGACGATCCGGCTGGGGATGCCCGCCGCCCGGCACACCGCCGCGTAGACGATGGACTTGTGCACGCAGAAGCCCTGACCGCGGGCGATGATGGCGCTGGCGCGCAGCCCGGCGCGGCTCAGGTCGGCGTTGTAGACCTCGTAGTCGAGCCCGTCACGGACCGCGTAGTAGAGCGCGACCGCGTTCTCCTTCGGCGTGCCCCAGCGGCCGGCGAGCGCGTCCGCGACGAACGCGGTGACGGCCGGGTGGTCGTGGTCGAGGAACTCGGTGACAGCCAGGAGCTCCCCGGGCGTGGTGTCGACGATCATCATTTCGCCTTACGTTCGCTGGATTCCGAGCATGCGGGCGATCTTGTCCCGCTGGATCTCCGAGGTGCCGGAGTAGATCGTGCCTCCGGTGGCGTCGCGGAGCTCCTTCTCGATGCCGTACTCCGTGAGGTAGCCCCGGGCGCCGAACACCTGCACCGCGTCCGCCGCGGACCTCAGGTTGGCCTCGCTGGCGAGCAGCTTGGCGATGGCGATGTCCACCATCACGTCGGCGCCGGAGACGAACCGCTCCGCGGTGTCGTACAGCCATTTGGCGGCGGTCTCGACGCCGATCCGCATGTCGACGATCTTGTCGGCGATCAGCTGGCAGGAGCCGATCGCGGCGCCGAACTGCGTCCGCGACCTGGCGAACTCGGCGCACCGCTCCATCCGGTGCCGCATCGCCCCGACGCTGATGATGAAGGAGCAGAGGATCTCCCACTTCATCACGTGGTCGAGGATGAAGAAGCCGCGGCCGGGGCGGCCGACGACGTTCGCGGCGGGCACCACGCAGTCGTCGAAGGTCACGTCGCAGAAGGGCGAGGTCCGCAGGCCCATCTTGTCGATCGGCGGGCCGACCGTCAGGCCGGGCGTGTCCCGCTCGACCACGAACGCCGTCATGCCGAACGCGCCCTGCTCCGGGTCGGTCTTGGCGTAGACGAGGAACAGGTCGGCGACCGGGCCGCTGCTGATGAAGCGCTTCTCGCCGTTCAGCACGTACGAGTCGCCGCGCGCGATCGCCGTCATCCGCATGGCGGCGGCGTCCGAGCCGCCGGTGCGTTCGGTGATGGCGTGGGCGCCGATGGCCGAGCCGTCGCAGATCCCCGGCAGGTAGCGGGCCTTGAGCTCGGCCGACCCGAAACGCTGCACGGGGATCCCGGTGCTGACGACGTGGGTGGACACGGCGAAGTTCAGGCCGCTGTCGCGGCAGCCGTACCCGAGCCCTTCCAGCACGTACATGGTGGTGAGCAGGTCCTGCCCGGACCCGCCCCATTCGGTGCCGAACGGCAGGCGGAGCAGGCCGGCCTCGGCCAGGAGCTTCCACTGGGCATGCGAGAACTCCGCACTCCGGTCCCGCTCCAGGTGTCCCTCGCCGCAGGCGGCGAAGACCGCCGCGAAGGATTCGCGGAGCCGTTCCTGCTCCTCACTCCACACCCGCATACCCGCGCTCCTCTCAGTACTGGGAGAAATCGAGCCGGCTGAAGTCGTGCCGTTCCTGGCCCTCCAGGGCCGGCGCGAAGACGCAGATGAGGCGCAGGTCCTCCAGCGGCGAGGCGATCAGGTAGTGGGCGTCGTGCTGGTCGAGCGCGTAGACGGTGCCGGGCTCGATCGGATACTCGTTGCCTTCGGAGTCGACGACCATCCCGGTGCCGGAGACGCAGTAGCAGGCCTCCAGATGGTTCTTGTACTGCAGCGGCGACCGGGTGCCCGCCCACACCGTGGTGTCGGTCAGCGTGTAGCCCATGTTGTCGTCGGCGACGAGCAGGCGGCGGCTGATGCCGTTGCCCCACTCGACCCCCGGGACGTCGTAAACCCTGCGGACGATCATGAGTGGTCCCCCTCGGTCAGTTCTCGGCCAGCGCGGGCACGGGCTGCCGCGCGGTGCGCTCGACGAAGCGGCGGATCGCCGCCACGCAGACGACGTCCTTGAGCGAGACGTCCACGTCGTCGAGCGGGATGTCGTAGGTGTCGGCCAGCCAGTTGACGATCTTCAGCAGGCTCAGGCTGTTGACCACCCCGTTGGCGACGAGGTCGTACTCGTCGTCGAGCTCCTCGGGGGTGACGTCGGGGATGAACTCCCGGACGATGTACTGCTTGATGGCGTACGAATGATCCACGTCAGCTCCCGTTCCGGAGGTTCTCGATGATGGATCGCCGGTCGGGCTTTCCCGTCGGCGTCGAGGGCAGCGGGTCGTCGACGACCTGGATGGTGCTGGGGATGGCGGCGCGGGGCAGCCGGGTGCGGCAGTAGTCCCGCAGCGCGAGGCTGTTCAGCGCGCCGGGCGCCGTCCGGCGGACCACGGCGTGGATGCGCACCCCGGCCAGCTCGTCGGGGACGCCGACCACGGCGGCGTCGGCGGCGGCCTCGTGCGCGAGCAGCAGGTGCTCCACCTCTTGCAGGTTGACCCGGGTGCCGCGCACCTTGACCTGGAAGTCGTTCCTGCCGACGAGGGTGAAGACGCCGTGCTCGTCGCGGCTGACCACGTCTCCGGAGCGGAAGCGGCCGTCGGGGAAGGCGTCGCCGCCCACGTACCCGCGGGTCTGGAACGGCGTGCGCACCAGCAGCTCTCCGGTGGCGGGGCCGTCGAGCACGGCGCCGGTCTCGTCCACCACGAGCGCCTCGACGCCGGGCAGCGGGCGGCCGATCGGCACGCTCTCCTCGGTGCCGGTGATCTCGTACAGGAAGCTGTCGTTGGTCTCGGTGCAGCCGTAGACGTTGTAGAGGCGGGCGCCGGGGAACAGCTCCGGCAGCCGGCCGAGCAGCCGGGGGGAGAGCTTGTCGCCGGTCACGATGACGTGCCGGACTCCGGGCAGCGGGCTGTCGGACGCGTCGGCGATCAGGCGGTACAGCAGGGGCACGCCCTGGACGACCTCCACGCCTTCGCTCTCCACGAGCGCGGCCAGGTGGCGGCCGTCGGAGGCGCGTTCCTGGTCCACCAGGACGACGGTGCCGCCGGCCTTGAGGGTCGCCCAGACGTCGAGCAGGCACAGGTCGAAGGTGAGCGGCGCGTAGTTCAGCACCACCGTGCCCGGCCCGATGCCGAACCGGCCGCCGGCCCAGTCGGTGAACCGGTCGACGGCCCCGGCGTCGAGCGGCACGATCTTCGGCACGCCGGTGGAGCCCGAGGTGGTGAGCATGAAGGAGACGTCCTCGCCGACCGGCGGGCCGGCGGTGAGCCTGGTGGTGGCGGGGCCGTCCAGCAGCGCGGCGCATCCGGCCCGCGCGAGCAGCGCCTCCAGCGCGTGCTCGCCCAGCTCGGCGGAGGCCAGCAGGACCGGCCGGCGGGTCAGCAGGCAGGCCGCTATCACGGCGATCGTCTCGGGCGACTTGACCGCCCGCACCGCCACGCTCGCGCCGGGCGGCAGGTCCAGGGCGCGGAGCCGGGCGGCGGCGCCGGTCGCCATCGCGTGCAGCCCGGCGTAGCTGACGCGCTCGCCGTCCAGGACCAGGGCGACCGCCTCGGGCTGGACCCGGGCACGCTCCAGCAGGCGGTCCGGCAGCGAATGAGAGCGCCCCACCGTGAGTCTCCGATCCGGCCCGGAGAGCGGAAGCCGGGCACAGCAGCATCGTGTTACCTCGGCGGTGCGCGGGACATCTCCCAGGTTGCCCAGCGTCGACACGCTGGGAGAAGCCGCCGCGGGCGCCGCGTGTCACCCTGGTGGCCGTCCCCCTGCCGAGCAGAGAGGTGTCCGCGATGCGCGCGTCCGTCCTGTACCTCGGATGGTGGGAGGAGACGGCCGACTCCCTGGCCCGTCACGGCTGCGACGTCACCTTCGTGGTGCCGGCCGCGGAGAGCGGGGCGCCCGCCCGCCACGGGTTCACCGGGCGGACGGTCGTGGTCCCGGACGTGACCCGGCTGGACGACGTGGTGGCCGGGCTGGCCCGGGACGGGGTGGACGTGCGCGGCTTCGACGCGGTCTGCTCCGAGCACGAGGAGTGCCTGGTCCAGGCGGCGGTGCTGGCGGCGGCGTACGACCGGCCCGGGATGCCGGTGGCCACGGCGGTGGCGCTCCGCGACAAGCTGGTGCAGAAGCGGCTGGTCCGCGAGGCGGGGCTGGCCGTCGCCGGCTGCCGCACCGCCTACGAGCTGCCGGAGACCTACCCCGGCAGGCCGTTCGTGGTCAAGCCGCTCGACGGCGTCTCCACCCAGCACACGCACGTGGTGCGCGGGCCGGAGTCGCTGGAGCGGGCCAGGGCCGCGGTCGCGGCGTCGGGGCGGCCGGGGCCGTGGCTGGTCGAGGAGTTCATGACGGGCGCCGAGATGCACCTCGACGGCGTCGTCAGGGACGGCGCCGTGCTGTTCCTCGGCCTGTCCCGCTACCTGCAGAACGTGATCGAGATCCAGGACGGCGGCCTGGTCGGGTCGGTCACCGTCGACCCGCTGGCGCACGCCGACCTGTACGGCCGGGTGCGGGAGCTGGCCGCGACCGCGCTCAACGCGCTCGGCCACACCGACGGCGTCTTCCACCTGGAGCTGTTCGACCAGGGGGACCGGCTCGCGTTCAGCGAGTGCGCCGGGCGCATCGGCGGCGGCATGGTGCTGGAGACCACCCGCGCCCGGTTCGGCGTGGACCTGTACGACGAGTGGACGCGGGCCCTGCTGGGGCTGCCGTCGGCGATCGGGCCGGGCCGCAGCGCGGCGGAGCGGGCGTACGGGTGGGTCCACCTGCCCGCCCGCCCGGGCCGGGTACGGGCCATGCCGGGCCGCGAGGACCTGCTGGGCCTGCCCGGCGTGGAGGCCGTCCAGCTCCGGGTGCGGCCGGGCGACACCGTCCCGGACACCAGGGCCGCCTCCAACGCGCGGGCGGCGACCGTGATGCTCTCCGGGACGTGCGAGGACGGGCTGGCCGAGCGGATGCGGACGCTCGCGGACTGGTTCCGCGACAGCGTCCGGATCGAATCCTGACGCTCCGCACAGCGAAAGAACACCGCCATTCCCGGCGGCGTTATCGTCGAAAGACCAGATCATCGGGAGCTGCATTTCCGAGACGAATTCCGGATGGTCTGACCCGGGAAATCCGAGATTCGAATGGAGTCCCGATGCCGCGCATTCGCATCGCCAAACCCAAGCCCCGGCCGCCCGCCACCGACCTGGACCTGCGCACGCCTTCAGGCCGCCGGCTGCCCTACTAGGAGGACGGCCCGTGACACGCCGCCTGTTCACCTCGGAATCGGTCACCGAAGGCCACCCGGACAAGATCGCCGACAAGATCAGCGACACCGTCCTCGACGCCATGCTGAAAGAGGACCCCGGCAGCCGCGTCGCCGTCGAGACGCTGATCACGACCGGCCTGGTCCACGTCGCGGGCGAGGTCACCACCCGGACCTACGTCGACATCCCCGGCCTCGTCCGGCAGGCGATCCTGGAGATCGGCTACGACGCCTCCGGCAAGGGCTTCGACGGCGCCTCGTGCGGGGTGTCGGTGTCGATCGGCACCCAGTCGCCCGACATCGCGCGCGGCGTCGACGACGCCTACGAGCACCGCGAGGAGGGCGTGGACGACGCGCTGAACCGGCAGGGCGCCGGAGACCAGGGGCTGATGTTCGGCTACGCCTGCCAGGAGACCGACGAGCTCATGCCGCTGCCGATCACCCTGGCCCACCGGCTGGCCAGGCGGCTGACCCGGGTGCGCAAGGACGGCACCGTGCCGTACCTGCGGCCCGACGGCAAGACGCAGGTGACGGTCGAGTACGAGGGCGACCGCCCGGTGCGGCTGGACACCGTGGTGGTGTCCACCCAGCACGCGCCCGGCGTCGACCTGAAGGAGACGCTGGCCCCCGACATCGAGCGGGAGGTCGTCGCCCCGGTCGTCGCGGAGGCGGGCATCGCCGCGGAGGGCTGCCGGCTGCTGGTCAACCCGACGGGCCGGTTCGAGATCGGCGGCCCGATGGGCGACGCCGGGCTCACCGGCCGGAAGATCATCATCGACACCTACGGCGGCATGGCCAGGCACGGCGGCGGCGCCTTCTCCGGGAAGGACCCGTCCAAGGTCGACCGGTCGGGCGCCTACGCGATGCGCTGGGTGGCCAAGAACGTGGTCGCGGCCGGGTTGGCCGGCCGGTGCGAGGTGCAGGTGGCCTACGCCATCGGCAAGGCGCGGCCGGTGGGCCTGTTCGTGGAGTGCTTCGGCACCGAGCGGGTGCCGCAGGACCGGATCCACGACGCCATCCTTGAGGTGTTCGACCTGCGGCCGGCCGCGATCATCAGGGATCTCGACCTGCTGCGGCCCGTCTACGCCGAGACGGCCGCGTACGGGCACTTCGGCCGCGCGGGCTTCTCCTGGGAGGCGACCGGCCGGGCGGACGCGCTGCGGGAGGCCGCCCGGCTCTGATCGGGAAAGCCTTCTTACCGGAGTACGGGAAACGGCGGCGGGAAATAATTTCCCCGCCGCCTTTCCGCATAATTCGGTGCCATTGAATCCGGGCAGCAATCAGGAAGTTGCCCGCCCTCGCCCGGCGCGCTGAGACTGAAATTCGCGCTGCCCCGGCGGAGCCGTTCCATCTCATCCCTCGGGGCGTGACCGACACCCCCGAGAGACGAGGTTCCGTCATGGCCGTACCAGCGGTGTCAGCGAAGCAGGAGAGCGGCTGGCTGCCAAGGCTCAACGCCGGCTACCACAAGCCCGCGCTCGCCGTTTATCTCTTCATCGTGGTGGCCCACTGGGCCGAGCACGTCGCCCAGGCCATCCAGGTGTACGTGCTGGGCTGGCCGCTGCCCGAGGCCCTGGGCGTGCTGGGCATCCCCTTCCCGTGGCTGGTGACCTCCGAGTGGATGCACTACGGCTACGCGCTGCTGATGCTCGTCGGCCTGCTCATGCTCCGCCGCGGCTTCACCGGCCGGGCCCGCACCTGGTGGAACATCTCCCTCGCCATCCAGGTCTGGCATCACCTGGAGCACCTCATCCTGCTCGTGCAGGCGCTCGCCGGCACCAACCTGCTCGGCCGCCCCGCGCCGGTCAGCCTCATCCAGCTCCTCGTGCCGCGCATGGAGCTGCACCTGTTCTACAACGCGCTGGTCTTCGCCCCGATGGTGGTGGCGATGCTCATGCACCGCAAGCCCCGCCCGGCCGAGCGCGCGGGCATGCGCTGCGACTGCGCACTCGCGGCATGACGGCGGCCCCGCCGCGGCGGCCGTCCGCCTTCTCCGTCGCGCTGACGGCCCTCGCGGTCCTGCTGCTCTACCTGGCCGTGCCGAACATCGGCACGGTGATCCGGGCGGCGCGGGCGGACGGGGCGCCGGGCGTGTTCACGCCCGTCCGGCTGTCCTGCGTGCAGCATCCGGGGCACGAGTCCTGCTTCTGGTCGGGCGAGTTCCGCTCCGACGACGGCACGATCGTCCGTCAGGACGTCGAGATGTACGGCAGCGACCGCTACACCAACCGGGAGGGTGAGCAGGTCCCGGCGGTGGACATCGGCCTCGCCCACCGGGTCTACGGTCCCGGCGGCTCCAACGAGTGGGTCTTCACGGCCCTGCTCCTGCTGGCGGGGCTGGCGATCCTGGTCAAGCTGTACGGCGGAGCCGTGCGCGGCCTGCTGGCCCGCCCCGAACGCGTCCCGGGCTAGCACCGGGACACGGCGGCACCCGTCAGACCGGCTCCGCGGCGAGGCCGGACAGCAGGTCGGCCAGCGCGCCGGGGGCCGAGAGCATCGGCCAGCAGCCGGTGTCGAGCGTGTGGAAGTCCCAGGTCGGCTCGGCGCGCAGGGCCGACACGTCGGGGGCCACCCGGCCCTCGAAGTGGTCCTGGGAGCAGATGACGTAGCTGCCCCGCTGGCGCGCCAGCGGGGCGCTCAGCGTGGCGGGCTCGGCGACGGTCCGCCCGGGGTGGCCGACGAACCGCCCGGCCAGCCACCGCGCCTGCGCGCGGGTGAGGCCCTGCCCGTCGCCCACCACCGTGTGGTCGGGGGCCGGCCAGCGGCCTCCGTTGGCGGCGATGAGCCGCAGCTCCTGGCCGCGCAGCCGCTCCGGGAACGCGTGCAGCATCGACCTGCCGTGGTGCGGCAGGAACCCCTCCACGAGCACCGTGCGGGCCACCCGGTCGCGGGCCCGGTCGGCCACCTGGCCCGCCACGAGCCCCGAGTAGCCGTGCCCCACGACGACGACGTCCCGCAGGTCCTCCGTCTCCAGCAGGTCCAGGATGTCGCGTACGTGGGTGTCCAGGCCGACGCCGGAGACGTCGGCCCGGTCCGAGGCCAGCCCGCGCAGCGTGACCGCGCGAGCATCGTGCCCGCGCAGGCGCAGGCGGCGGACCACCGGCTCCCACACCCAGGCGCCCGCCCAGGCGCCCGGGAGCAGGAGCAGCGTCCTGTTCACGCGGATCACCCCTCTCTCGTCACGCGGCCGGGACGGCGACCGGGCGGGCGGTGCTGAGGTGGGTCTCCACCACCTGGACGCCCCGGCCGCCGATCACCGCGATCGCCCCCACGTACCCGGGACCGGGCGACAGACGGCGGAACCGCACCTCGGCCGGCGGGATGTCGAGCGGCCAGCTCAGCAGCTCGGGCTCCTCCTCCGGGCCGCTGACCTCCACCTTGTTCGGCGAGATCCGCAGGCCGTGGCCGGTGGCCTTCAGCGCGGCCTCCTTGCGCACCCAGACCTTGGTGAAGGCCTCGTACCGGCCGGCCGGGGGGAACGCCTCCAGCGCGGCCCGCTCGCGCGGCGTGAGCGCGCCCCGCGCCAGCTCCTCCACCGGGGTGGCGGGCACCGCCTCGACGTCCACCCCCACCGGCCCCTCGGTCGTCAGCGCCACCACGACCCGCTCCCCCGAGTGGGAGACCGAGCAGTGCAGCGGCAGCTCCGCCCTGATCTGCGGCTTGCCGTGGTAGCGGTCGCAGTCGGGGCAGGCGCGGTCCACCACGACGTCCTCGGGGCGGATGCCGAGCTGGGCGGCGCACGTGGTCCGCAGCAGCCACGACCCGGTGAGGAACCGCCTGCGGTCGGCGTCGCGGCGGAACCGGGCGGCGCGTTCGAGCTCGCGGTCGCTGAGCACGGCCATCAGGCTCTCGGTGGGCCGGTCCTCCGGGTCGGCCCAC
Source organism: Nonomuraea sp. NPDC049649 (assembly GCF_040675175.1). Taxonomy (NCBI): domain Bacteria; kingdom Bacillati; phylum Actinomycetota; class Actinomycetes; order Streptosporangiales; family Streptosporangiaceae; genus Nonomuraea; species Nonomuraea sp. NPDC049649. The sequence continues at coordinate 252,334 of NZ_JBFAOH010000008.1, read as the reverse complement.
CAGACGTGGCACTCCCCGGTGCCGACGACAGTGACGATCATGGGTCCTCCTCGTTCGTCCCGCGGCACGGCGGGACGGCTGACAACTCATCGGGCAACGGCTTATGCGGCAGGGTGTGGCAGGACACCAGCTCCCACCGGTCCACCTCGGGGTTGGTGAGGATCTCCGTGACCTGCTCGCGCACCCGCGCGCAGGTCGTCGGCTCGTCCGGGCAGACGCGGATGACGATGTCTCCGCTCGCCTGCGTGAGGTCCTTCTCCCAGGTACGGGGCAGCAGCGCCATGATGCGGATCCCGTCCACCGGAGAACCGGGGATCGGCAGCCCGTCGACCTGGCGCATCGTCAGCTGGATCAACATGGCACGCCCCGCGTCCCTGCGGGTGCCCGCGCGCTGTTCAGGGTGAACGTCACGGGTGTCGCCGGGCGGGGCTCTGAGGCGACCATGCGGTTTCACCTCCATCTCGTGATTCGCGTCCTCGGCCTTCCACTGTCGGCTCTGAGGAGGGCGCGATCCAGAGATGGAGGTGTCAGCAAGCTGCCGCCGGCCGCCGCATGCTGTCAACGGCCCCGGGAAACGCCGCGGCCCGCCACGTCAGGAGGAGACGCGGCGGGCCGTCATGGAGGTGCTACAGGGGAAGGTTCCCGTGTTTGCGGGCGGCCGGGTGCTTGCGCTTGTCGCGGAGCATGCTCAGGCCGCGCGCGACCGCCGAGCGGGTCTCGGCGGGGTCGATCACCGCGTCCACCAGGCCGCGCTCGGCGGTGTAGGCGGGATGGACGAGCTCGCGGGTGTACTGCTCCAGCAGTTCGGCGCGGCGGGCGGCGGGGTCGGCGGCGGCGGCCAGCTCCTTGCGGTAGATGATGTTGACGGCGCCCTCCGCGCCCATCACCGCGACCTCGTTGGTGGGCCAGGCGAACGACAGGTCGGTGCCGATCGAGCGGGAGTCCATGACGATGTACGCGCCGCCGTACGCCTTCCTGACGATGACCTGGATCCGGGGCACGGTCGCCTCGCAGTAGGCGTACAGCAGCTTGGCCCCGTGCCGGATGACGCCGGCGTGCTCCTGGTCCTTGCCCGGCAGGAAGCCCGGCACGTCGACGAGCGTCACCAGCGGGATCGAGAAGGCGTCGCAGAACCTGACGAACCGGGCCGCCTTCTGGGAGGCCGCCACGTCCAGCACGCCCGCGAGCATCATGGGCTGGTTGCCCACCAGCCCCACCACGGCGCCGTCGATCCGGGCGAAGGCGCAGATGACGTTCGGCGCCCAGCCCCGGTGCAGTTCCACGTAGTCGCCGTCGTCCACCAGTTCGGCCATGACCAGCCGCATGTCGTAGGGCTTGTTCGGCTCGACGGGCACGATGTCGGCCAGCCGGGGGCGAGACTCCCGGGTCGCGCCGCAGGACGGCAGGTCGGGCGGGCGGCTCAGGTTGTTGGCGGGCAGCATCGACACCAGGTGGCGGACGGCGGCCAGGCAGCTCTCCTCGTCCTCGTGCACGAACGTGGCCAGGCCGGACAGGCTGCCGTGCACCTGGGCGCCGCCCAGCTCGGCGTGGGTCACCCGCTCCCCCGTCACCGCCTCCACCACGTCGGGCCCGGTCAGGTAGAGCTGGGCGGTGTCGCGCACCATGAACGTGAAGTCGGCCAGCGCGGTGGAGTAGGCCGCGCCGCCCGCGCACGGGCCGAGCACCACGCTGATCTGCGGGATCACCCCCGACGCCTGCACGTTGCGCTGGAAGATGCCGCCGTAGCCGTGGAGCGACTGCACGCCCTCCTGGATCCTGGCCCCGCCGCTGTCGTTCAGCCCGATGAAGGGCGCCCCGGCGGCGAGCGCCAGGTCCATCACCTTCTGGATCTTCTGCGCGTGCGCCTCGCCAAGTGAGCCGCCGAAGACGGTGAAGTCCTGCGCGTACACGAACACCTGGCGGCCCTCGACGGTGCCGGATCCTGCCACGACCCCGTCGGTGTGCGGGCGCTGCCGTTCCATGCCGAGCCCCTGCGCGCGGTGCCGGCGGAACTGCTCGATCTCCAGGAAGGAGCCCTCGTCCAGCAGCATGTCCAGCCGCTCGCGCGCGGTGTACTTGCCCAGCGAGTGCTGCCGCTCGACCGCCTGCGGGCGCCCCCGCGCTATCTCCTCGCGGGTACGGCTCAGCTCCTGGCGCAGCCGGTCCATGGAGCGGGGTTGCGGGGCGGCGGCCTCTTCGCGGATCTCGGGGGAGATGTCCAGGTCAGAGACGCTCATGGGCTTCCTCCTCGGGCTCCGCCGGTCCTCTCCAGTTAAAGATCGGGGGCCTTTCCATGTCACCTCCTGCTGTGCGCGACCCGGCCGCGGATGGCAGGAAGGTGAAACCCGGCTGCAGCATGCTGCGCCCCGAAGTTCTGGTTTCCGACCCCGCCGGAGCGCAGAGTTGGAGATGTCAGGAAAACGGAAAAAAGAAAAACCACCGGGAAAGAGGCAGTGAAATGACGAAGCAGCTTATTAACAAGAAGATTTCCCAGTCGATTTTCGCGCTCGCCTCCGGCGCGCTGGTCTGGGCCGCGGGCGTCACCGCCTGCTCCGTGGTCACCGGCGTGGACACCCCGACGGTCGCCGTCGCAGGAAACACCTGGCCCGCCCCTGTGCAGGGTGACGGCAACACCTGGCCCGCCCCCGTGGACGGCGATGGCAACACCTGGCCCGTCGCGGTGGCTGACGGCAACACCTGGCCGTAAAACCTACGCACCCGGGAATTGCCGCAACCGTTGAAAGAGACCGAGGAGGTGATAGAGCCGGGACACCGCAGCGCCGATAAAACAAAACCCCCGCGACCGGGCGCCGGTCACGGGGGTTTGTTTTATTGCCGTGGCAGGAAATCAGATCCAGTTCTCCTCCTTGGCGCGCAGCGCGGCCTGGAAGCGGTTGACCGCGCCGAGCCGGGCCATGAGGTCGGCGACGTAGCGCCGGTAGGTCCGCACCGAGATGTCGAGCTCGCGGGCGGCGATCTCGTCCTTGTCCGCCGTCGCCATCACCGCCAGCACCCGCTGCTCCATCTTCGACAGCGTCGGCTCCTCCGCCGGCGGGTCGATGTAGTCGCCGAGCGGGGTGGCCGCCTTCCACAGCCCCTCGAAGTAGATGACCAGCTGCGAGACCAGGCCCGGCTCCCGTACCAGCAGGGCGCCCGTGGAGTCGTGCTTGGGGTCGATCGGCACGACGGCCACGCTCCGGTCGTACATGAGCATGCGGTCCATCGGCTGGTCGGTGATGCGCACCTCGGCCCCCAGGTTGACCAGCTCCCGCAGGTAGGACACCATCCGCGGGTCCTCCAGCGCCTGCGGGTGGAAGATCTCGCGCAGCGACAGCCCGCGCCGCAGCGAGCGGGTGTCGAGCGGCAGCGCCGACTCGATCATCACCTGGTTGAACGGGCCACCCGGGTGCAGGCAGAGCGTCTCCTTGTACGAGAAGAAGGCGAGGTCGTCCAGCCGCTGCCGGACCCGCGCCCCGCTCTCCACCCGCTCGATGTCGAGCACCACCGACGCCTGGTCGCCCTCGCGCTTGTCCTCCAGGAAGCCGGAGATGGCGTCGCGGGCGGCGAAGACGCGGCGGATCTCCGCGTTCAGCTCTTCGAGGCGCTGCTCGACCAGCCGCTCGATGGCGATCCGCGGCTCGGTGGCGATGACCCGGTGGCGGTCGGTGAGGTCCAGCATCGCCAGGCGGTCCAGCGTCTCGATCGCGGCCTCGACCGTGTCGGGGTCCATGCCGAGCGCCTCGGGCACCGAGCCCACGCTCTCTCCGCGGTGGCGCAGGAAGTAGCGGTAGACCTCCTCGGCTTGAGGAGTCACTCCTATGACTGTGAGATCCACAGGCCACCTCCCGGCCCTGGACGCCCAGGCCGTACCCGTTCCCATTATCGGAAACGGGCCAGGAGGGGCTGACTCGTAACGTGCGGACCTGCGCTCAGGGGGTGGGGCAGGGAAGCGGGGTGGCGGCCCCGGCGGCGCGGTAGAGCGCCGCCCCCGGGCAGACGACCTTCACGGCCTCCCCGGGTCCCGCCTCCACGGCGACCGGCTCGTGCCCGAACCGGCGGGCGGCGATCTCGGGCCAGCTCGACGGCCGCAGCCCGCCCAGCTCGTCGACCAGCCGGGGTCCGGCGTCGGCGGCCCGGCCCTCCAGGTAGGCGGCGTAGTCGCCTTCGCGGTGCCAGACGGCGAAGCGGCGCAGGCAGTCGGCGAGCGGGAGCGTGCTCCACGGCTGCGCCTTGGCCGCCATCGCGCGCAGGAACGCCTCCCCGACAGCCGCCTTCACCGTGCGGCCCGCCGCGACGGCCAGCGTCGCCCCGTCGCCGCCGACGACCACCAGGGCGATCCGGGCCCCGGGCGCGGACAGCACGAACGCCGACACCCGCAGCCCCAGCCGCCCGGCCGACGCCATCACGCTGTCCGGGAGCAGCCGGTCGAGGTAGGCGGAGACCCGCAGCAGCGGCCGGCTCGGCCCGGCCCACCACCGGATGACCACGTCCTGGGCCAGCACGTCGGCGATCGCCTCGGGCACCCCGTGGTCCACCACGCCGGCGGTCGCCGGCTCGACCAGGCACTCCTGGTCGCCCGTCCAGACGACCTCGACCGGCAGCCGGTAGCGCTTGCCGCTCAGCAGGCCCACTCCTGCGACGCTCGCCCGTACGCTCTCGGGCGGGTCGGCGAGGAAGTCGGCGAGCCGCAGCTCGGCGGCGACGTCGCCCGCCTGGTCGCCGCCGGGCAGCGTGCGCAGGTGGTGCAGCGCCCGGAGGCGGGCGCGGGCCCGGGCGACGGTCTGGGCCTCGTATCCGGCGAAACCGGCGGTGATCACCGCGAGCCCGGCGTCGGGCAGCTCCGCGTAGGCCAGGTGGACGGCGCCGCCCAGGCAGTCGGCCACCTCCCCCGCGGCGTCCGGCGCCCTGGTCACCGGCCACGAACGCGTGGGTGCCATCAGCTTCTCCTCAGCGCTCGTGAGCCGACCCCTTTCCTCAGTACAGTCGCGGCCCGGCGGCCCGGTCAACGATCCGGCCGCCATCCCGCAATCCCGGAGAAGGCTGTCAGCAAGCTGTCACCGCCACCAGGTTGCTGCCTCGCCCGCGCCTCCCCCGGCGCCGCTCCGGCAGGCACCGTGGAAGGCGGAAACATCCGAGCAGAAGCATGGAGAAGGCCTGTCATGGAATCCTTCAACATCGCCGAACGATTCCTCGATCGGAGCGACGGCAGCAGGACCGCACTCATCACCCGGGCGGGCCGGATCGACTACAGGCGGCTGCGCGCGCTGGCCGCCCGGACCGGCAACGCGCTGCGCGCCCTCGGCGTCCGGCGCGGCGACCGCGTCCTCATCGCGGCGGACGACGGCGCGGAGTCCGTCGCCACCTGGTACGGGACGCAGCGGATCGGCGCGATCACCGCCGAGGTCTACACCTACCTGCGGGCCAAGGACTACCGCTATTTCGCCGACTACGTCCGGCCCCGCGTGGTCGTGACCGGGCCGTCCGCCCTGGAGCAGCTGCGCGCGGCCGGCGTGCCGGGCCTGGTGGTGACGGGGGTGCCGGCCGAGGAGCTGCGGCCCGGCGAGCGCCACCTGGACACGCTGGTGGCCGAGCAGCCCGACGAGCTGGACCCGGTGCCGGTGGCGGCGGGCGACGTGGCGCTGTGGAAGTTCACCACCGGCAGCACCGGCGCGCCGCGCGCCTGCGTGCTCCCCGCCAGGAGCCCGCACCTCAGCTTCGAGTGGTACGCCCGGGGCGTGCTCGGCATCGGCCCGGACGACGTGGTCCTGCCGGTGCCGAAGCTGTTCTTCGGCTACGCCCGCGACCTGACCGCGCTGTTCCCGTTCGGCGCCGGCGCGGCCGGCGTGGTGTTCCCCGAGCGGACCACCCCCGACACGATCTTCGACCTGATCGCCGAGCACCGGCCGACGATCCTGGTGAACGTGCCGACGATGATGAGCGCCATGCTCGCCCACCCCAGGGCCGCCGACGCCGACCTGAGCTGCCTGCGGCTGTGCACGTCGGCCGGCGAGCAGCTCCCCGCCGACCTGCACCGCCGCTGGCTCGACACCTTCGGGGTGGAGGTGGTCGACGGCATCGGCTCCTCGGAGGCGTACCACGTGTACGTGTCGAACCGGCCGGGCCGCGCCCGCCCCGGAACCCTGGGCCAGGTGGTGCCCGGCTACCAGGCCCGGGTCGTGGACGAGGACGGCGCGGAGGTGCCCGACGGCCAGGTCGGCCGGCTGGAGATCACCGGGGAGGCGGTCGCGCTGGAGTACTGGCAGCGGCCGGAGAAGACCGCCGAGACGTTCGTCGCCGAGCACACCGTGCGCTCCGGCGACCTGGTGACCAGGGACGCCGACGGCTTCTTCCACTACCGGGGCCGGGCCGACGACCTGCTCAAGGTGGGCGGGGCCTGGGTGGCGCCCGCCGAGATCGAGAACTGCCTGCTCGAACACCCCGCCGTGGCCGCCTGCGCCGTGGTCGGCCACCGGTTACGCGGCCTGACCCGGCCGCACGCGTACGTCGTCAGATCCGCAGAGGTCGAGGCGGCCGAGCTGAAGGCGTTCGTGCGGGCGCGGCTCGCGGCGCAGAAATATCCAAGGAAGATCACCTTCGTCGGCGCGCTGCCGCAGACCGCCTCCGGCAAGATCGACCGGCGAGCCCTGGAGGTGGCGTCATGACATCCGCCGTCGGCACCGAACTCACCTACTCCTCCTACCTCGAACTCGACCAGGTGCTCACTGCCCAGCGGCCGCGCACCCCCGCCCACGACGAGGTCCTGTTCATCGTCGTCCACCAGGTGCACGAGCTCTGGTTCAAGCTGCTGCTGTACGAGCTGGCCGAACTGCAGCGGCACCTGGAAGAGGGCGCCAGCGGGCAGGCGCTGCACACCCTGCGGCGCTCGCTGGCGATCCTGCGGATCGTGACCGACCAGATGGACGTCATGGACACGCTCACCCCCGCCCAGTTCGCCGCCTTCCGCGGCAGCCTCGGCACCGCGAGCGGCGCGCAGTCGGCGCAGTTCCGCGAGCTGGAGGCGGTGCTCGGCCGGCGCGAACCCCGGATGCTGCAGGGCCACACCGGGGAGGCGCGGGCGCGGGTGGAGGCGGCGATGAGCCGGCCTGCCGTCTTCGACTCGCTCCTGCGCCACCTCGCCTTCCAGGGCTACCCCATCCCCGGCGAAGTGCTGTCCCGGGACGTGACCCAGCCCATCGAGCCGTCCCCCGCCGTGCAGGAGGTGCTGGTCACCGTCCACCGCGACGACCTGGTGGCGGCCCAGATCTGCGAGGCGCTGATCGACCTCGACCAGCTCTTCCACGAGTGGCGCTACCGGCACGGCCGGATGGTGCTGCGGGTCATCGGCACCAAGAGCGGCACCGGCGGCTCGTCCGGCATCGGCCACCTTCAGGCCACGCTGGCCGCGCGGCTCTGGCCCGACCTGTGGGAGGTGCGGAGCCGGTGGTGACCGACCTGGCGGCCCGGCTGGCGCCGCACTACAGCAGATTCGACGTCGCCCGGCGGCTGCTGCTGACCGGCCACTCGCACCAGGCGTGGCCCGACGTGGCGCTGGCCGGCCAGATCGAGGCGTTCGACGACGCCGCCCTCGAAGCCGACGCCAAATGGGGCCGGGCGATGGCCAAGGCCGACGAGGTCCGCGCCGGTTTCCGCCGCTTCCTCGGCGACCCGGCCGCCGAACTGGCGCTGGGCGGCAACACGCACGAGCTGGTGCTGCGGTTCCTGTCAGCGCTCGACCTGCCCGCCCGGCCCCGGCTGGTGACCTCCGACGGCGAGTTCCACACGCTGCGCAGGCAGCTCGCCCGCCTGGCCGAGGAGGGTTTCGAAGTCGTACGAGTCCCCGCCGAACCCGCCGAGACCCTCTCCGAACGTCTCGCGCTCGCCGTGGACGACCGCACCGCGGCGGTGCTGGTGTCGGCGGTGCTGTTCGAGACGGCCCGGATCGTGCCCGGCCTCGGCGACCTGGCGCGTGCCTGCGAACGGCGGGGAGCGCAGCTCCTCGTGGACTCCTACCACGCGCTCGGGGTGGCGCCGTTCCCGCTGCGGGAGCTGCCGGGCGCCTGGGTGGTGGGCGGCGGCTACAAGTACCTGCAACTCGGGGAGGGCAACTGCTTCCTGCGCGTCCCGCCGCACGCGGCCATGCTGCGGCCCGTCATCACCGGCTGGTTCGCCGAATTCGCCGAACTGTCCGCGGGGCCCTCCCCGGACGCGGTGCGCTACCCGTCGGGCGCGGCCCGCTTCGCCGGTGCGACGTACGACCCGACCAGCCACTACCGGGCGGCCCGCGTGTTCGGCTTCTTCGCCGAGCAGGGACTCACCGGCGATCTCCTGCGCCGGGTCTCGCAACGGCAGCTCGCCCGGCTGGCCGCCCGGTTCGACGCCCTCGACGCCCCGGACGACCTGATCACCCGCGACCGCGCCGCCCCGCTGACCGCCTTCGGCGGCTTCCTGGCGCTCCGCTCCCCCTGGGCGGCGGTGCTCTGCGAACGCCTCGCCGCCCGGGGCATCCTGACTGACAGCCGAGGCGACTTTCTCCGCATCGGCCCCGCCCCCTACCTGTCGGACGCCCAGCTCGACACGGCCATCTCCGCCCTGGGCGCCGAACTCGACACCTTGCGCCGCACCCACCGCCCGATCGCAAGCTGACCCGGCCCCGCCTCTACCTATGGACGCGCAACTCGGCCCCGGGCCGAACGAGCTGCCCCGTCAGGCGGCCCCGCCCCCTACCTGTCGGACGCGCAGCTCGACCCTGGGGACCGGACCCCGTCAGGCGGTGGGGACGCGGGCGAACTGGCCGGGGGCGCGGCCGGCGCCGGCGGGGCCGCGGTAGGCCTGGGCGATGTCCAGCCAGCGGTCCGCCTCCTCGCCCACCGCCGTCACCGCGACGTCCGCGCGGTGCCGCCGCCGGGTCACCAGCAGGCAGAAGTCCTCCGCCAGCCCCGAGATCCGGTTCTCGGCGTCCTCCGGGCCGTACGCCCACAGCTCGCCCGACGGCCCGGTGATCTCGAACCGGAACTGCACGCCGGGCGGGGTCAGCCCGCGCGACAGGTAGCCGAAGTCCTGCGTGAGCACCGCGAACACCACCAGGTGCCGCAGCCGGTCGGTGCGGACCAGCTGCACGCCGAGCGCGTCGGCGATGTCCTGGCCGTGCGCGAACTGCTCCATGATCCCGGCGCACGCCAGCACGATCGGCGGCAGCGGGTTCACCAGCCACGGCACCGTCTCGCCCTCCGGCACGGAAGCGAGCCCGGAGACGGCCGCCTCCCGCTCGGCCCGCCACTTGGCGAGCAGCACGTCGGGGGTGTCGTTCTCGTACGCCTTGAGCGCCGCGTTCACGGCGCCGTCGAAGTTCTGCTGCGCGCCGGCGGTCATGGCCGTGAACGCCTCGCCGTCGGTGGCCGCCGCCGCGGCCAGGCGGAAGATGAAGGCCAGGTGGGCGACCTGGTCGGCGACCGTCCAGCCCGGCGCGGGGGTGGGCAGGCGCCACTGCTCGGCGTCCAGCCCGGCCACCAGCCGGTCCAGCTGATCACCGTCGGCGGCAAGGTCGTCCAGCACTACCTGAAGCTCGCTCACGTGCGTGTCCTTTCACTCGGTCACTCGGCGATCGATACGTTTCGTACGGGTGCCGCGCACCAGGCGCCCACCCGGCGCGCGGCGGTCAGGCTCGCCCAGGCGGTGACCTCGACCAGCGCCCGCTCGTCCGGGACGGCGCGGCGGAAGTCGGCGACCACGCCCGCGTCCACCTGGTAGGAGGCCAGCGCGGTCAGCAGGGCGAGCCTGCCCGCCCGGCGGTGCCCGGCGCTCAGGCCCGCGACCGCCTCCTCCACCCAGTGACGTCCCGGCCCCGGCGCCTCCCCGTCCCAGGCGGCCACCCGATCGGCGACCAGCTCCCGTACCTCTCCAGGCACCGAGCGCCGGCCGTGCTCCTCGATCACGGCGGCGGCCCGCCCGAACGCGCCGCCCAGGTTCGGCACCGCCGCCGCCCACCCCAGATCGGCGGGCAGCGGCGCGGCGGGCAGCAGGCCCAGCGACCCGCCCGGCGTCACGGGCCGCCTCGCCGCGGGTCGCATGGCCCGCCCGAACAGTCGCATCGCCGGGCCGTGCGCCGCGCGCGGCACGTTGGGCGGCAGCGGCGACTCGCCGAGGAACACGTTGACCATGCGGTTGATGTACTGGAACGTCACCACCACCCCCACCAGCTCCGCGCCCACGGTGTCGCCGGGAGGCGGGATGGAGGCCGTGCGGGCCGAGGACGTGAGAGCGGGCGGGGCTGACTCCCCAGGGGCGGCGGAGGTGGTGAGGGCCGGCGGGATGGAGGCCGTGCGGGCGGTGGAGGCGGTGCGGGCCCAGGTGGTGAGGGCGGGCGGGGTGGAGGGGGTGAGGGCGGGCGGGGTGGAGGGGGTGAGGGCGTGCAGGGTGGCCGTATGGACGTCGACGCAGTACGGGCAGGTGTTGGCGGCCGAGACCTCCGCCGCGACGGCTTCCTTGGCCGCGCGGGTCACCGTGCCGGAGGCGAGCAGCGACTCGGCGAGCATCAGCCAGCACGCCGCCATGACGGGCGGCACCGGTGAGTGGAGGATCACGGGCGGGGCGAGCATGCCGAAGTCGCGTTCGAGTCCGGCGTACACCTCGGCGACCAGCCCGCGCGCGGCGCGCGGCCGTACGGGGGTGACGTGGCGGACCTGCGCCAGCGCGCCCGGCGCCGTCATCCGGCTGAGCGTCCTTCCCACGGCGGCCTCCTCAGTCGCGCAGCAGGGCCGGGACCAGGGCCGAGGTCCCGCTGCGGCCGCTGGTGGAGCCGTCCGGGGCGGGCGCCCCGTACTTGACCGCGACGCCGCGCTCGCGGGCGGCGCGCACGATGCCGGGCACCGCCCGTTCCGCGAGCGCGGAGATCGTCATGGCGGGGTTGACCGTGAGCGCGCCGGGCACGGCCGAGCCGTCGGTGACGAAGATGCCCGGGTGGCCGCGGAGCTCGTGCCGGTCGTCGAGGGCGGAGGTGTGCGGGTCGTCGCCGATGCGGCAGGAGGCCAGCGGGTGGACGGTGTAGGCGCCGACGAGGTCGTTGGTCCAGGGGGTCACGGTGGCCAGGCCGTCGCGTTCGAGGATGTCCTTGCAGTCGGCGTCGGCCATCGCCCAGGCGGCCCGCGTGTTGGCGGTCGGGTTGTAGGTGAGCCTGCCGACGCCGAGCATCTGCTGCGAGATCCGGTCGGCGTTGCCGCGCGGCGGCGGCGGGCCGAAGACGCCCTCGTTGTCGTCCTCGATCATCTGGAAGATGATCAGCCAGGACTGCCAGCGTTCCAGCATCTCCTTCTTGCCGAGCCCGAACCAGTCGGCGTCGCCGGTCAGCGCCAGGATGGTGCCGAGGCCGGGCGGGAAGTAGAGCTGCTCCAGCGAGTAGCGGGTGTACTCGGGCAGCGACCCGTCGAGCCGGTCCCAGTTGGCCACGGTGGGGCCCTTGCCGATCTGGTTGGCGGCGTAGGCCAGGCCGTCGCCCCGGTCCAGGCCGAGCACGTCGCGCACGCGGTCCTCATTGATCACGGCGGTGTTGAGCCGTTCGCCGTTGCCGGAGAAGTAGCGGCCGACGGCGTGCGGCATCGCGCCCAGCGCGGTCTCGCTGCGCTGCAGGATGACGGGGGTCGCGGCGGCCCCGGCGGCGACCACGACCACCTCGGCGTCGATGCACCCCTCGCCCTCGGTCAGCCGGTAGTCCTCGCCGTGCACGAGCTGGTAGTGCACCCGGTAGCGGCCGTCCCCGGTCCGCTCGATGCGCTGTACCTCGTGCAGCGGCCGGATCTCGGCGCCGTGCGCGACGGCGGCGGGCAGGTAGTTGAGCAGCAGCGACTGCTTGGCGTCGAACCGGCAGCCGGCCATCATCCAGTTGCAGTTGACGCAGGTGCCGGTGTCGACGGCGGCGGGCACGGGGTTGGCGGTGCGGCCGGCGTGGTGGCAGGCGGCGGCCCACAGGCCACCGGCGTACGACACGTCCTCCCAGCCCTGCTGGGTGATCGAGATCGACTCGGCGACCCGGTCGTACCAGGGGTCGAGGGTGTCGCGGCTGAGCGAGGCCGGCCACATCCGCCGGTTGATGCTGCCGCGCCGCTCGAAGACGAAGCGGGGCGCGCGGGGCATGGCGGCGAAGTAGACGACGCTGCCGCCGCCGACGCAGTTGCCGCCCAGGACGCTCATCCCGTCGCCCACGACGAAGTCGAAGGCGCGGGTGTAGGACGAGCCGAGCTTGAAGTCGTGCTCGAACTCCTCGGCGGCCAGCGCCGGGCCGCGTTCCAGGATGACGACGCGCGCGCCGCCCGCCGCCAGGTGGTAGGCGGGGATCGCGCCGCCGAAGCCGCTGCCGATCACCAGCACGTCCGTACGCTCGACTGCGTTCATGCGGGGCTCCCTGAGGCGGTGGTGTGGGGGTGGAGCCGGGCGAGCGGGCGGCCGTAGGACCAGGCGGAGTAGCGCCACAGGCCGTCGGGGCCGGGCGGGGTCACTCCCATCGCGGTCAGCCCGGGGTGCCCGGCGGCGAGGGCGTCCGCGGTGTTCAGGTGCGCGGCCGAGTCGTACGCCATGTAGCAGAACAACGCGAGCAGCACCCACAGCGACTTCTCGGGGTGGCCGGGCGCGGTGAGCGCCCGCACCAGGGCGGTGCGCTCCTCGAACGGCAGCGCCACGAACGCCGGCGCGTCCCCGTCGAGGGTGAGCCCGCGCTGGGCGGCGAAGGCGCGGGCGTGCTCGTCGAGCGAGCGGGCGTAGCCGGTCAGGTCCTCGCTGATGCCGGTCGCGTCCCATTCGATCAGCTCGATGGCGCCGGCCGCGACGGCGCCGCCGGTCGGGCTGGCGCCCGCCACGGCCCGGTCGCCGGGATGCCGCCTGGCGCCGGGCACGATCGTGTCCGCGAACGCCTCCAGTGTCGCCGTCCTCGTCTCGTCCGGGAGTGTGCCCATGCGTGTCCCCTAGCTAGGTGGGCGTTCGGTGGTCGCGCGCGCCTGCTCCTTCTGCGCTTCCAGCGCCGTCCGCAGGACGCCGAGCGCCCGCACGGTCTGGCTGCGTACGGTGGACGACTCGTTGCCCAGCACCCGGGCGGTGTCCTCGACGCTGCGGTCCTCCCAGAACCGGAGGAAGATTGTCGCGCGCTGGCGCGGGCCGAGCGCGGCGAGCGCCTCCTTGAGCATCATGCGCTCGCTCACCTGGGCGTACGGGTCGGAGGCGGAGACGGGGTCGGGCGGGACTCCGATGAGCACCTCGCGTGACCACCGGCTGGCCCGGCGGTCGCTGATCAGCAGGCGTCTCATGATCTGCCGCGCGTACGCCGCGACGCTGTCGCGCCGGTCGAGGTCGTCCCAGTGCTTGTGCAGCGCCAGTAGCGTCCGCTGGACGAGGTCGTCCGCCTCGTGCCAATCCTGGGAGAGCCGGAATGCTATGCGTTGCAGCGTCGGCCTTGCCTCCCGCACATAATGCGCGAATTCCTGTTCGCATGTATCGGCCATAATTCAACACCCCCAAGGGCCGGCCGCCGCTTCTTTTCCGGCCACTTCAGAATTCAATGGGGAGGCGGCCGTCACAACCCCTAAGGAACGCCCGTACTCCCTTATCCGGAGCGGCCGTCGCGGCGCGTACGGCGGTGTGCGGGCCGCCCCCTAATCGCGGCGCCGCGACCCCGGTTTCGGCGGCCGGGCCCTGCCCCGGGCGGCGAGCGCCACCTACTCTCGGCGGGTGAGCACCTCGAAGAACGGGGCTCTGCTGGGCATCAGCGACCTCCACGTCGGGTTCGCCGAGAACCGCGCGGCCGTCGAGACGCTGCGCCCGCGGACCGACGCGGACTGGCTGGTGGTGGCGGGCGACGTCGCCGAGCGGCTGGACACGTTCACGTGGGCGCTCACCCTGCTCAAGGAGCGGTTCTCCACGGTGATCTGGGCGCCGGGCAACCACGAGCTGTGGACCCTCCCGGAGGAGCCGGAGCTGCGCGGCGAGGAGCGTTACCGCGAGCTCGTGCGGATCTGCCGCGGCCTGGGGGTCGTCACTCCCGAGGATCCCTATCCGGTCTGGCGGGGCGCGGGCGGGCCGGCCACGGTCGTGCCGCTGTTCCTGCTGTACGACTACAGCTTCCGGCCGCGTGACAGCACGGCGGCGGAGGCGCTCCGGCTGGCCCTTGAACAGGGGATCGTGTGCCGGGACGAGTTCCTGCTGCATCCGGAGCCGTATCCGAGCCGGGAGGCGTGGTGCCGGGCCCGGGTGCGGGAGACCGAGCTGCGGCTGGACGCCCTCGACCCCGGCCTGCCGACCGTGCTGGTCAACCACTATCCGCTGCTGCGGGAGCCGACCCTGATCCTGCGTCACCAGGCGTTCGCGCAGTGGTGCGGGACCGAGCTGACGGCCGACTGGCACCTGCGCTACCGGGCCGCCGTCGTCGCCTACGGCCACCTGCACGTGCCGGTGACGAGCTGGCACGACGGGGTGCGGTTCGAGGAGGTGTCGCTCGGCTATCCGCGCGAGCGGCGGCCGCATCACCTGAAGGGGCGGCTGCTGCGGCAGTTGCTGCCCGCGCCGCGGCCGGAATGGGCCTGACCCCGCAATCCCGAAAAAGTCGGGCATTTATTAGAAAATCCGCCTTTTGGGTGCAGCTTTCCGGGGGCCAGATCGCGTGTACCAGATGGCAACCGAAAGGCATTCAACCGGGGCGTCCGCAGAAACGTCGCAATCCGAAGAATCCGGCGGCTGAAATCCGAAATCGGCCGGGATTGCTCGACCGGTCCTCCGGAATCCGGGAGGCCAGATGGACGACGTCATCGAACGAGCGGTCATGCGGGTCATCGAGAGCATGCAAGAGAATCACGGTGAACCGCTCACCATCGACGACATGGCGCGTACCGCGATGTTCAGCAAGTTCCACTTCTCCCGCGTCTTCCAGCGGGTCACCGGCCTGTCTCCGGGCAGGTTCCTGTCGGCGGTGCGATTACGCGAGGCCAAGCGGCTGCTCGCCGTCACCTCGCTCAGCATCACCAACATCAGCCACCAGGTCGGCTACTCCAGCGTGGGCACGTTCAGCTCGCGCTTCACCCAGAGCGTCGGCCTCTCACCCAGCAGGTACCGCCAGCTGATGAGCATCACCGAGCAGGACCTGCGCGACGGCGCCGCCCGCCGGCCCGAGGGCAGGACGGTCACGGTGCACGGCACCGCCGTGTCGCCGATGGCGGAGCGGCCGGTCTTCGTCGGCATGTTCCCCGGCCAGATCCTCGAAGGCCGGCCCGCCAGCTACGACCTGATCAGGCGGCCGGGGCCGTTCGTGCTGCGCGAGGTGCCCGAGGGCCGCTGGTACCTGCTCGCCCAGTCGGTCGCGGAGTCCCGCGAGGACGCCATCCACTATCCGCCGAACGGCGACAACGCGCTCTGGATCGGCCGGCACGGACCGATCGCGGTGGGCTCGAACGGCGCGACCCAGCGGGCCGACGTCCGGCTCCAGCCGATGCGCAGCCTCGACCCGCCGGTGCTCCTGGCCCTGCGCGACCTGCTCTCCACCTGGGACGACGGGGAAGGTCGCGGCTGACCGGCCGGGCGCACCGGCGCCCGGCGGGCTCAGGCCAGGCCGACCGTCATGGGCAGGCCGCCGCGGATCCGCAGCGACAGCATGGCCTCCGGGACCGCCCGGCAGCCGGGCACCCCGGTCAGGCGCAGCTCCCGGGTGATCATGGCCAGCACGAAGACGGCCTCCATCATCCCCAGGTGGTTGCCCACGCAGAACCGCGGGCCCGCCCCGAACGGGATGTAGGCGTACCGGGGCCGGTCGGCAGGCGCGTCGGGCGCGAACCGCTCCGGCAGGAACCGGTCCGGCTCCCGCCAGTAGGCCGGATGCCGGTGCAGCGTATAAGGACTGATCATGACGTCCGCCCCGGCCGGCACCCGGAACCCGCCGATCTCGTCCTCACCGAGCGCCACCCGCGTCAGCGCCCAGACCGGCGGGTAGAGCCGCATGACCTCCTCCAGCACCATCGCCGTGTAGGTCAGCCGGGGCAGGTCCTGATAGGTGGGCGGCCGGTCCCCCAGCACCGAGACGGCCTCGTCCCGCAGCCGCTCGCGGACCTCCGGATGCCGGTCGAGCAGGTGGAACGCCCACGACAGGGTGCTCGCGGTGGTCTCGTGCCCCGCCAGCAGCACGGTGATGATCTCCTCCCGGAGCCGGTCGCGGGCGTCGGGCAGGTGCCGGGTGGAGTCGATCAGCCGGGACAGCAGGTCCTCGCCGTCCGTCGAATTGCGCAGCCGGTGGGCCACCAGACTGTCCGCGATCCGGTGCAGCTCCCGCCGCGACCGGCGGAAACGCAGGTGCAGCGGGAGCGGCAGCCAGAGCGGCACCTTGCGCAGCGTCACCATCTCGAACATGGCCTGGTCCTGGACGCCCTCGAAGGCGTGCCCGATCGAGGCGTACGCACCCAGATCCGCGTCCAGCAGCGTACGGCCGAGCACGCCGAGGGCCAGCCCGGTCATCTCCCCCGCCAGGTCGACCGGGCCGCCGCCCGCCCGCGCCCGCAGCCGCTCCACCAGCCGCCCCGCCTCCTCGGCGATCACGGCGTCCTGCCGGGCCAGCCGCTTGTTCTGGAACAGCGGCTGGATGGTCCTGCGCTGCCGCCGCCACACCTCGCCGTGGCTGGTCAGCAGCCCGTCGCCGATCACCCGCCGGGCCTCCTCCAAGCCGATGCCCTTGCGGTAATTGGCCACGTTGTCGGCCAGCACGTGCTTGGCGTGGTCGGGGTGGTTGAACAGATAGATGGCCTTCGGGCCGATCGTCATCCGCACCGCGTCCCCGTACCGGGCCGCCGCGTCGCCGAGCAGCGTGAGCCGGTCGGTGACCAGCAGCCGGTAGAGGGCGGGAGCCGCCCACGGCGGCGGGCCGGGAGGCACCGCCCCGCCGCGCTTCGGACGGGTCCCGAGCGTGGTCATGCCGAGACCTCGCCCAGCTCGGGCGCGATCTCGGCATACCGGCCCCGGTGCACGAGCAGCCCGTCGGGCCGCTCCGACTGACGCACCGACAGCACCTCGCCGAGGAAAATCGTGTGATCGCCTCCCTCGTACACGCGCCACAGCTCGCACTCGAACGCGGCCGCGGCGCCGGCGATGAGCGGCAGCCCGGTGACCGGGCCGGTGTCCAGCTCCACGTCGGTGAACTGGGCCGGCCCGAGCGCCCGGTACCGGTCGGCGAAATGCCGCGCCACCGCCTCCTGATGGGCGGCCAGCACCGAGACGCCGAACGTCGTCGTCCCGCTGAGGCAGCGGTGCATCACCGCCCCCTTGCCGACGCACACCAGCAACAGCGGCGGATCCAGCGACACCGAGGTGAAGGAGTTGGCCGTCATGCCGTGCGGGACCGCGCCGCCCGTCGTGATCACGGTGACGCCGGTGGCGAACGCCCCGAACGCCTGCCGCAGCGCCTTGGCGTCCCGCACCTCGGGCAGTGCGGCTGATGGGTGGACTTGCACGCTGACCTCCTGGATGCGCGTCTTAGGACACGTACGGTTGAAGCGCGCCGACCAGGGACTCGGGGACCCTCGCGGGCGCTGTCTTGGTGTTGGGGCCGCGCATGCAGGCCACCCGCTGCCGGCCGCGGGCGATGAGGCTCTCGGTCCCGTCGGGATTCAGGCGGACGTAGTCGAAGCCGAACTCCAGCTGCGTCTGGGCCAGCTCGACCAGGCGCATCCTGATGGACAGCTCGTCGAAGGCGGTGATCTCGGCGAAGAACTCGCAGTCGACCTTGAGGGTGAACAGCTTGAGGTCGTCCTGGAGGTCGGCGAGCACGTCCGGCGCCCGCTCCTTGAGGAACATCTCCCGGCAACGGCCCTGCCAGCGCAGGTAGTTGACGTAGTAGACGTTCCCCACGATGTTCGTCTCCTCGAAACCCACCGTGTGGAGGTACTCGAAGTAGGTGCCCATGGACTACGACCGCCCTTCGGTCAGGATCGCCACGGCCACCGGGTCCGGCAGGCCGTGCACGGTGGTCACGAGCGTCGCGACCCGGACGCCGGGCGCGGCCAGCACGACCCACCCGTCCCGCCCGGCACCGCCCAGCGCCAGCTCCCCCGCCACCCCGGCCTGCCGGACGCACTCCGCCGCCGCCCGCGCCCGCGCCTCCGCCGCACCGAGGCTCTCCCCCGCCTCTCCGGCGATCGCCGCAGCCAGTTCCGTGTACGGCCGAGTCCCTTCAAAGACGCCCGGCCGCGCCCCGTTGACCCCCTTGACCGGACCAAGCCCATCCCCTGAGACCGCCATCCCGGAAGGCGCGACCCCGGCGGGCACGGCCTCCAAGGAGTCGGTGGTGGCAGAGGTGATGGCGCAGGCGACGGGGCCGGGGGTCGCGACGCAGAGGGTCAGGCCGGCGCCGGTGGCGAGTGCGTGGTTCCGGGAGGCCGCGCCCGCCCGGTCGACGGCCAGGTCCTCCCGGCCTTCGCCGGGCTCGACGGCGACCGCCGCCCGGACCCCGGTCAGGTCCTCCAGGGTGCGCTCCAGGTACGGGCCGAGGAGCGGTGCGGGCCACGGCCCGTGCCCGCCCTTCTTCCGCACCGCCTGCAGCCGCAGGCCCTCCCACCGCTCGACGACCTCGCCGTTGGCGGTACGTACCGCGATGTCGTAGATGTACGTGTCGCCGTCCCGCTCGCGCTCGGTGGCGCGGTAGCGCACCTCCCCGGCGGCGGCCAGCGCGGGCCCGCCGGGGTGGACCCGCGAGATGCCGACGGGCAGGAGCGTGGCGTCGGGCACGCACACCTGGTTGCCGTGCATGAGCGCGTCCCGCATGCCCGGGTCGCCCAGCAGCAGCCCGCCGGGGAGGAACCCGGCGAACCACCCGCCGTCCTCCCGTACCGCCAGTTCGGCGTCCACGTCGCGGGCGGCGGCGCGGTGGTAGCGCCGCAGCCGGTGGAAGAGCTTGCCCTGGAAGAGCACGTCCCCGTACATCTCGGTGGCCGGGTCGAGCGCCACGGGCGGCAGCCCGTCGCGGCTCCGCTCGGGCGGCCCGTCGGGCGGGTTCTCGCCGGTCAGGCGGAGGACGGCCCGGAAGTGGTCGACGGCGAAGCCGGTGTCCTGGCTGCGGATGGTGACGGCCAGGGTGTCCTGTCCGGTGACGGTCGCCGCGATCCGGAGCCGGGTGCTGCCGTCCGGGGGCACGATGATCGGCCGCAGGAACTCGGCGTCCTCGATGACCGGGGTCTCCGGCCGCCCGGTGACGGCGTGCGCGGCCTG
This sequence comes from Nonomuraea sp. NPDC049649, assembly GCF_040675175.1. Lineage (NCBI taxonomy): Bacteria > Bacillati > Actinomycetota > Actinomycetes > Streptosporangiales > Streptosporangiaceae > Nonomuraea > Nonomuraea sp. NPDC049649. The sequence goes on along the minus strand of NZ_JBFAOH010000008.1, from coordinate 233,116 downwards.
GGCCATGGCCTCCATACCGAACACGGCGGGGAACAGCAGGTTGCCGTCGAGGAAGTGGTCGGCCAGGTACGGGTCGGTCCCGGCGTTCAGCTCGACCTCGCTGACCAGTTCCACGCCGTGGTAGCGGATCAGCGGGGCGCCGACGAAGCGGAGCAGCGGCAGCTCGGGCAGGTCGCGGCGGACGGTGTGGACGCCCTCGGTGCGCCCGCTGATCACCACCACGCCGGGCGTGTCCGGGTCGGCGAGCAGGCGGCGCATGGTCTCTACGCCGTCGGCGGCCGGGATGGGTGTGATGCCCTGTTCGGCCAGCCGGTCGACGACGGACAGCCGTTCGCCCATGCCGACCTCGGACCAGACCGACCATTCCATGCAGACGGCCCGGCAGCCGGGGTGCCGTTCGCCCACCTCGCGGGTGAGGTCGGCCAGCCACTCGTTGGCGGTCGCGTAGTGCGCCTCGCCGGGCAGCCCGGCCCGGCCGATGATGCTGCCGAAGGTGACCAGCAGCCGGAGCCGGCCGGGGTCGATCGCGTCGAGCACGTTGCGCAGGCCGCCGACCTTGGGCGCGAAGGTGCGCCGGAAGTCGTCGGGGCCGAGCCCGGCGAGCCCGGCGGGCTCGTTGCGCCCGGCGCCGTGCAGCACCGCGGTGACCGGTCCCAGCGCTTCCTGGGCGGCGGCGACGGCCTGGCGGACCTGACCGGCGTCGGTGACGTCGGCCATCGCGTAGTGCACGGTCAGCCCGGACTCGGTCATGCGCCGCAGGTTGGCGGCGAGTTCCTGGTCGTCGCCGGGGTCGGAGCGGCCGAGCACGATCAGCTTGGCCTCGCCGGCCATCGCCATCGCGCACTCGGCCGTGATGCCCTTGCCGCCGCCGGTCACCAGCAGGACGTCCGCGGCGGACAGCGGCTCGGTCTCGCGCTCTGGCCGTACGGGCAGCGCCCGCAGGGTCGGGACCCGGCGCACGCCGGCGGCGTCGTAGTGGACCTCCGCGAAGTCCGCGGTGGCCGCCGCCTCCGCCGCTACCCAGGCGACCGCCTCGGGTGTCGGCGGTACGTGCACGACCGTGGTGCGGACCCCGGTCTCCAGGTGGAGGGTCTTGGCCAGACCGGCAGCGCCCCGCCCGTGCTGGACCAGGACGAACCGGCCGCCGGCCGCCTGCGCCGCCTGGGCGCCGAGCAGCGCCTGCTCCAGATCGCTCTCCGCGCATTCGGGAGGTAGGCACACCAGCACACCGGAACCGATCTTCTCCCGTTCGAGGGCTTCCCGGAGCGGCTGGGCCGGCGCCGACCCGGCGGGCGCGTACACGGTCCACTGCCCGTCCGTCTCGGGTCCCGCCCGGCCGGGCCTGGGCACCTCGTCCAGGTCCACGGCGAACGCCCGCACCCACGGCGCGGCCCCGGCCACCCCGGCGGGCGACTGGGCGCGCGGCTCGGCCGCCATCCGGTCCAGCGCCTCGCCCAGCTCGCGCAGGCTCGCGGTGGCCAGGTTGGCCGGTGTCTGACCGGCCGGGACGCCGAGCCGCTGGGTGGCCTGGTCGATGATGTGCATGACGGTGACCGAGCTGAGGTGCAGCTCGTCGAGCGGCTTGCTGTCCTCGGTCACCAGGTCGAGGGGCAGCTCCGCGCGTTCGGCGGCGAGGCGGCGCAGCAGGTCGACGGCGGACTCGCCGGATTTCTCCGGTACGTCCGCCTCATCGGCTTGCGCCTTCTCGACCCGTACCTCCTTGACCCGCACGTCCGGAGCCTGCTCGGCCGGGCTGGCGAAGAACGACAGCTCGGCCCCGATCTCCAGCGGGCGGACCAGCCGCCCGTGGAAGAGCTCCTCGTGCGCGATGGCGACGCCCGCCACGTGGGCGGCGCCCGCCACGGCGAGGAAGGGCGCCAGCGACTCGCTGTCGGTGTCCAGCGAGATCGCGGGCACCTCGCTCAGCTCGGCCGCCAGGCCGGCGAGCACCCGGCCCGGCCCCACCTCGATCAGCAGGTCGAGGTCCTTGGCCGCCTCCTCGACCGCCTGGCTGAACAGCACCGGGGCGCAGATCTGCCGGTGCAGCAGCGCGGCGACGTCGGTGTCCGGGGCCAGCGAGGTCCCGGTGACGGTGGAGACCACCCGGCGCCCGACCCGGCCGAACCGCTCCTCCGCCAGGTAACCGGCGAGCACGTCGGCGGCCGGTGCCACCAGCGGCGAGTGGAAGGCGTGCGACACCTTCAGCCGGGTCCAGGTCAGCCCGTCCCGGGCGGCGGCGCGCCCGACCTCCTCGACCGCGTCCACGGGACCGGCCACGACGGTCTGGTTCGGCGCGTTGTAGCCCGCGATCACCACGGGCAGGTCGCCGATCAGCTCCAGCACGGTGTCCGGGCCGGCCCGGAGACCGGCCATGGTGCCCGAGTCGCTGTGCTCCTGCATCGCCCGGCCGCGCTTGCCCGCGATCCGCAGCAGCCCGGCCTCGTCGATCGCGCCTGCCCAGTGCAGTGCGGCCAGCTCGCCCAGGCTGTGCCCGACGGCCACCTCGGCCTCGACGCCGATCAGGGACAGCGCCCGCAGCCCGGCCAGCGAGCCGGTGACGATGCGGGGCTGGGCGACCGAGGTGGCGACCATGTCGCCGGTGACGGGCAGCCCGGCCGTGGCGTAGACCTCGGCGACGTCGGCGAAGCGCCGCCGTAGCGCGCCGCCGCCGGTGCCGCGGCCGGAGCCCTGGCCGGGGAACAGGTAGCCGATCTTGGGCTGGCGGGCGGCGTGCCCGAGGAACGCCCGGCCGTCCGACACGCTGTCCTCGCCGGACTCCAGCGCCGCGAGCAGCCGCGACAGCCGGCGTTCGGCGTCGTCCGGCGAGGTGACGACCGCGGCCGCGCGGTACGGCAGGCCGCGCAGCCTGCCGCGCAGCGTGGCGGCCAGGTCCCCCAGCTCGGCGTAGGAGAGCCGGGGCACGAAGGCGAGCAGCTCGGCGACGAGCCCGCGCACCTCCTCCCGCGAGGCGCCGTCGAGCAGCAGCAGCTCGGCGTCCTGGGCGGAGGCGGCGAGCATCCGGGCGCGGCTGGAGACCCGCCGGCGCGGCGCCGTGCTCTCGACCACGACGTGGGTGTTGATGCCGCCGAAGCCCATCGCGGTGACGCCCGCCCGCAGCGGGGCGCCGTCGGGCCACGGCTCGGCCGCGCGCAGCACGCGCAGCGCGGCCGGTTCCTCGGTGAGCACCTGGTGCGGCTCGACGCAGCCGATGGTGGGGGGCAGCACCTGCTCGTGCACGGCCATGACCGCCTTGATGAGGCCCGCCACCCCGGCCGCCGCCTTGGTGTGGCCGATCATGCCCTTGACGGAGCCGACCGCCGCGGGCGGCGCGTCCGGGGCGGCCTCGGCCCGCGACCGCGACAGCGCGGTCAGCTCGGTCGCGTCGCCGATCGCGGTGCCGGTCCCGTGGCCCTCGAACAGCCCGACGGTCTCGATGCCGAACCCGGCTCTCTCGTACGCGCGACGCAGCGCGAGCCGGTAGCCGCTCACCTCCGGCCGGGTGATGCCGCCCCGGCCGTCGGAGGAGATGCCCCAGCCGGCGATGGTGGCGTAGATCCGGTGCCCGGCGGCCAGCGCGTCCTCCTCCCGCATCAGGGTGACGACGCCGCAGCCCTCGCCCGGCCAGAAGCCGTTGGAGTGCCGGTCGTACAGCCGGAAGTCGCTCTTGGCCAGGGCGCCCGTCTTGGCGAACCCGATCACCTCGAACGGGTCGATGGACAGGTCCACGCCGCCCGCGAGCGCCACGTCCACGTCGCGGTCGGCCAGCGCCTTGGCCGCCGTCACCACCGACAGCAGCGACGACGAGCAGGCCCCGTCGACGGTGTAGCCGCCGCCGTTGAGGTCGAAGTGGTTGCAGATCCGCCCGGCGATGGTGTTGGACAGCCCGCCGGCCAGCGTGTCCTCGTCCACCGGCGGGAACGGGCTCTTGTAGACGGCCTCGTACCCGGCCAGGAACGTGGCCAGCCGGTCGTCGTCCCAGCCCTCCTCCTTGAGCGCGGCGGCGAGCGTCCGGCGGATGTACGGCCAGCGCAGGCGGAGCACGTTCGCCCGGGTGAACTCGCCGGTCAGGGTGTTGCCCACGACGACGCCGGTGCGGTCCCTGGGCAGGCCGTCGCCGTCCGGGAACCCGGCGTCGGCCAGCGCCCGGCCGGCCATGTCGAGCGCCAGCCAGTGGGTGAGGTCGGTGGAGCGGTAGGTGCTGCCGGCGATCCGGTGGGCCACCCGGTCGAACGTGTAGCCCTCGATGACGGCGGCGGTCTTGGCGTAGAAACGGTCGGGGGTGGCGGGGTCGGGGTCCCAGTAGTCCGACAGCCGCATGCGCTCGTCCGGCAGCCGGCGGAAGGCCCGGCGGCCGGCGACAGCGTTCTCCCACAGCTCGCGCGGCGAGGCGGCGTCCGGGTACCGGCACGCCATGCCGACAATCGCGATCTTCGTCATGCCTTCGCGACCTCTTCTTCGGCGGCCGGCCTGAGCGCCTCCTCGGCGGCGGCCCGGACCTTCTCAGCGTCCATCTCGCGCGCCTTGTTCACGATGTGCAGGGCCCAGAGGAAGCCGCCGCGGATCAGGCAGACGGCCGTGGTGGCGTAGAAGATCCCGTAGGGGATGTTCATGCCGATGAGCAGCCCGTACGTCAGAGCCACGCCGCCGCCGAAGGCGACCTGCGACAGCGGCCGGGACGGGCTGGTGCCCGGGTCGGTGATCATGTAGTTGCTGAACAGGATGAACGCGACGCCGGTCATCATGGCCAGGCCGCCGAGCATCGAGATGTCGTCGATGATCAGCCCGCGCACCACGGCCTGGAGGGCGAAGACGCCCACCCAGCCGCCGATCAGCCACATCCGGTTGGTCAGCTTGCCGTTGAGCATGGTGCCGCCGAGGATGATGACGGCCGGGATGATCCAGTCGAGCGGGTTGGTGACGTGCTCGGTGAAGTGGTACGGCGGCGCGATGCTGGCCCACGGGAAGATCAGCAGGATCACCGTGATGCCGAGGTTCGACGGGTTCATGAAGTGCCGCAGCCGTCCCCGTACCGGGGCCCGCAGCACCCACTTGGCGCCCACCGCGACGACGACGCCGAACATCATGACCAGCACCTGGTCGTTGACGTAGATCAGCATGTTGAGCGCGACCGAGGTGATGTGCGCCGGGTAGAGGAACTCGACCAGCCCGCGGAAGCCGTTGCCGCGGTAGCGGGGGGCGCGCCCTTCCTGGCGGGCGCCGATGGTCTCCAGCAGGATCTCCGTCGAGTAGCCGGTGGCCACGGCCACGAAGGGCCAGACCCACGGCTGCTCGAAGCCGAAGAAGACGTAGCCGAGGATGTTGAAGACGGTGATCGACATGGCGAAGTTGCGCAGCGCCGTGATCACCTTGGGATCGCGACGTACCAGGTTGTTCGGCTTGTCGGCCATGTCGTCACATCTCCTTCGCTTCTGAGCCGAGCTGGACGCGGTGCCAGCCGGGGGTGAGCTGGAGGGCCTGCTTGCGCAGCTGGCCCGACCGGTCGCGCCAGCTCAGCTGGACGTCGAGGGGACCGGACACGTGCTCGCCGAGACCGAGGTGGACGGCGTGCGCGCGCTTGCCCGAGTGGCCGCTGCCGCCGTCGACCCGGCTGACCAGGACGCGGCCGTCCGGCATCGTCACGGACACCTCGGCGCCGATCACCGGGGAGCCGGCGGCGGGCAGCTCGCCCTCCGAGGCGGGCAGGTCGTGCAGCAGCCGCAGCCCCAGGAAGGAACCGGCCTGCTCGCTGGTGTTCAGGTAGAAGATCGGGGCGTCGAACTGGCGGGCCACCGCGAAGTCGATCAGCCCGTCGCCGTTGACGTCGCCGGTGGCGATGCCCCGGGTCGGGATCGGCACGGCCAGCCCGAGCTGCTCCGACAGATCGGCGTAGCGGCCGTCGCCGCCCCTGGCGAAGAAGGCCAGCGTCTGGCTGCCGGCGATGTCGCCGCCCTCGGTGACGTTCGGCCAGGACTTCGGGTTGCTGGTCACGCCGTCGTTGGAGGCGGCCAGCTCCTGCAGCGGCGGCCACCGGTTGACCGCGCCCTTGATGAACCCGGTCGCCTGGACGATCTCCAGCTCGCCGTCGTTGTCGAAGTCCTCGATCTTGGGGTCCCAGCCCCAGCCGGACCAGGCGGTCCGCAGCTCGGCGCTGAGGTCCTTCCAGGGCGCCTCCCCGCGCTGGAACGCGGCGCGCAGGGCGGAGCGGTTCTCCACCTGGGAGATGAACTGGAAGTTGCTCTCCTGGATGCCGTAGGGCGTGGTGATGTTGCTGACGAAGAAGTCGTAGATGCCGTCGCGGTTGAAGTCGCCGGCGTCCGAGCCCATGCCCTTGAACGAGTCGTCGCCGAGCACCTTGGACTTGGGGATGCCGATGCCGCGGTCGCCGGACACCCGGGAGAACTGGATCTTGCCCGGGGTGGAGGTGTTGTAGAGCAGGTGGTCGGGGCCGAAGTCGTTGTTCAGCATCAGCTCCGGCAGCCCGTCGCCGTCGAGGTCGACGGAGGTGGCGCCGAGTTCCCAGCCGGTGGAGATGTCCGCGGGCAGCACCGAGTTGAGCCGGGCGTACCGGCCGTCGCCCAGGCCGCGGAAGAAGTAGTTCCCGCCGCCGTTGACCGCCAGGGACAGCGAGTCGTTCATCTCCACGCCGCCGTCGACCGTGTGGTCGAGGACGGGGCTGCCGTCGGGGAAGTAGTTGCCGACGAAGATGTCCTGCCGGCCGTCACCGTCGAAGTCGGCGACGGTGGCCACGTTGCTGTTCCACAGCTCCCCGCTGTACTCGGGCCCGCCGCTGTTCGGCACCAGCTCGACGGGCTCGAACGCCTGCGCGTCCAGCCTGGTCGCCTCGGGCCGCTGCAGGTGCAGGGTCGGCGTCCGGCCCCACCAGTAGACGAGCAGGTCCGTACGGGCGTCGTCGTTGAAGTCGCCGGGCACCACGCCCATCGGCGCCATCGCGTGGTTCATCGGCAGCGGCCCGTAGCCCAGCGCGAACGGCTCGTACCGGTCGCCGGTGCCCGGCGCCGGGGTCACGATCACCTGGTCGGTACGGGTGTCGACGATGATCAGGTCGTCGTCCTTGACGTTGCCGTCGAGGTCGTTGAGCGCGATCGCGGCGCCCACCGAGGAGATCCAGGCGTCGATGTGCTTGTAGGCCTGGTTCACCTTGCGGATGGTCTGCTGCGGGGCGCCGCCCGGCAGCGCGATGGCCATCGGCTTGAACGCGTACGATCCGGCCAGGTCGGCCTTGACCTCGTCGGACGCGAAGGTCGGGCGGCCCGCCACGAACACGGCGAGCATCAGCGCCAGCGCGACGACGCCCGCCGTCTGCTTGCGCAGCCATGTGGCTACCTTGGTCACGGGGTGACACCTCCATGTGAGACGAACGAGTCGGCGATGCGCCGGCGCCACACCTCGTAGGCGGGCAGGTGGCCCGATGCCGCCGTGCCGGGACGGGTCTCGCGGCTGATCTCGGCCGCGCGCTCGGCCGTGGTGCCGCAGATGACGCGGGTGGCCGTCTCCGTGTGCGGGAAGAGCAGCCCGGCGCGGATCCGCGCCTCGGCGGCGAACGAGCTGCCCTGGGCGAGCTGGGGACGGTACTGACCGGCGCGCTCGCAGAGCAGGCGCAGCTCTTCTTCCGAGGAGCCGCCCGCGTAGGTGGCGGCCAGGCCGATGCCGCTGTAGAGGTCGGCCCTGCGCTCCTCGGGGAAGCGCCCGGCCAGCGTGGTGACCTGGTCCACGTCGGTGCCGCCGACGAACCACAGGGCCCGGCCGATGCCCTGGTCGATCGCGCGGGCGGCGTAGTCCGCCTGGCCGGCGGGCCAGGGGAAGCGGGTCTCGCGGTGCTGCTGGTGGACGTACCGCTCGGTGTGGAAGTAGGCCTGGTGGAAGCCGTACCCGTCGTGCACCAGCCACAGCAGCAGCGGGTCGAGCAGCTCGCTGACCGGCCACAGGAACCGGGGCAGCCGGGCCATCGCCCAGCCGATCCCCACGTAGATCATGTAGTTGTGGAACTCGCCGCGCCCCGCCAGCAGCTTGTTGATGCGGGGCACGCCGCTGAGGGTGAGGCCGTCCATGATGGCGACGCCCATGCCGGCGCCTTCGTAGGCGAAGCCGCGGAACGGGGCGGGGACCTTTTCGAGCCGCTCCTCCGCCTCGGCGACGGTGCGGGCCTCGACGGCGTAGGCGTAGCCGGCGAGGAAGGTCTCGCCGACCTTTTCCAGCAATTCGGTGGACGCCGTATTCTTCGCCCAGAATCCGCGCTTGGCTAATTTAGTCTCTGCGACATCCGGCACCAGAATTCTGCGCCGCAATGACCGTAACGCGCCTGCCACACCAGCCTCCGCCGCTAATTTCCGGATATTTCCCTACCATTGACACATGTCGCATGACAGCCGGACAACTCCGGGTTTGCTCAGCTCAGCGGGCTGATCGAGGGCAGCACAGAGCGATATCACGCCACAGATGAGGTCAGAAATAAACGCGCTCAGAGATAAACGCCGTCGGCTTTCACCGAGAAATGCGCCCGGACACCGGCGCGCCATCTCTCGTAATCCGGCACCCCGCCGTGATTTCCGGGAGTGACCGCGGAATCGTCGGCCAGCGCCACCGCGTCCGCGACGGAGAGCCCGGTGAGCACCGCGCCCACCTCTTCCGTGTGCGCGGGTACACACCCCGAGTAGTGCCGCGCCTTGACCGCGAAGACCGACCCCTGCGCCAGGTGCGCGCGGTGCTCGCCCGCCTCCTCGCGCAGCGCCGCCGCCCCGCCCGCCGCGCCGCCGGCGAACGTGGCCGCCAGCCCGACGCCGCTCCACAGATCGGGCTGCCGTTCGGGGGCGAACGCGCGCACCGCCGCCGACACCTCGGGCACCCGGCCGCCGTGGATGAACCACAGGGCCCGCCCGATCCCCTGGTCGACCGCCCGCGGGAAGTAGTCCGCGCGGCCCAGCCAGGGGTAGGCGGCCGGCACCCGCTGCTGCTCGACCCACCGGCGCGGGTGGAAGTACGCCAGGTCGAAGCCGTAGCCGTCGACCGCCAGCCAGCTCATCGTGGGGTGGTACGGGGTGCCGCTCAGGTCGGGCAGCACCTTCTTCCACAGCGGCCGGGGCAGCCGGGCCATGGCGAACCCGATCCCGATGTAGGCCAGGAAGATGTGCGGCTGCCCCGGCCCCAGCAGCAGGTCCCTGGTCCGCCGGCCGCGTCCCGGCCCCATCGCGTCCAGGACCGTGAAGGCCATCGTGGCGCCCTCGTACGCGAAGCCGCGCAGTTCCACGTCCACCATGGCGAGCCTGCGCTCGATCTCCCACTGGTCGCGGGCGTCGATGCCCCATTCGAAGCCGCAGACCACCGCCTGCGGGACGGCCTCCAGACAGGCCGTCTCGGGCGAGGCCGGGACGTCGAATCCGCGCCCGGCGAACGTCACGTCGGCCAGCGACGGCGCCAGCACGAGCCTGCGCAGCGAGCCGAGAAGAGTGGACATGGGCGTCTCCCGTCGGATCCCGGTCGTGTCGGTCTCAGGATGCGCCGGGGGCCGATGACGGGTTTTTCGCAGAATGCGCCATCGGCTCGCGGACGGCGGAGAGAGCACGAAAGCGGATGTGTCACGCCCACGTGCTCAGCCGCCAGCCGTCGCCGCCAGCCGCCGGATGCGGCCGGCGGACCTGGTGGGCCGGCTCGGACCAGGCCGGCCGCTCGGGCTCCTCGGCCTCGGTCAGCCGCTGGGCGAAGGCCAGGGCGATCGCTTCGAGCTCCTCGGGGGTCGCCCGCCCCCGGACCACGATGATGTCCATGCCATCGACGCTCACCCCGGCCGCGCGGCGGGCGCAACTTCCGTAGTGCCCGGTCAGGGCAGCGCCTGGTCCCCGAACTCCACCACGAGCGGCAGCTCGGCCCGGCGGTTGATGTGGAGCTTGCGGTAGGCGCGGGTCAGGTGCTGCTCGACCGTGCTGATCGTGACGTACAGCTTGGCCGCGATCTCCTGGTTGCTGTAGCCCGCCGCGGCCAGCGCGGCGACCCGGCGCTCCGCGCCGCTCAGCTCGCCGATCCGCTCCCTGGGCAGCGGGGCGGGCAGATCCCGGGCCTCGGTGGCCCGGCTCAGCGCGCTGATGATCGGCTCGGCCCGGCACTCCCCGGCCGCGGCCCGCGCCCGGCCCGCCACGGTCCCCGCCCTGCGGTACTCGCCCACCGCCTCGTACGCCTCGACCAGGTCGAACAGCACCCGGGCCAGCTCGTACCGGTCGCCGGCGAGCTGCAGGTACTCGGTCGCCTGCCGGAGCAGCGCCGGCCGGCGGGCCGGCTCGCAGGTGGCCGCCTGCAGCCGCAGGCCGATCCCCCGGCTGCGGTACTCCTCCGGGCCGCAGGCGTTCAGGTGCGCCTGGACCAGGCGCCGGGCCTCGTCCGTCCGGCCCATCCGCAGGCACGCCTCGGCGGCGTCCGCCCGCCACGGGATCAGCCCCGGGTGGTCCAGGCCCCAGGCGACCATCAGCTCCCCGCAGCGCATGAAGTCGTGCATGGCCAGCGCGAAGGACTCGGTCGCCAGGTGGTAGCGGCCGCGCGCGTACAGGTAGTGCAGGCCGAACCGGGTCTGGAAGGTGGCCTCCGGGATGGGCCGGTCCAGCGGCTCGCGTACCGCGTCGTACCGGCCCATCGCGGTGAGCGCGGTGATCAGACCGGCCAGCGGCCCGCCGATGGACGCTCCCCAGCTGCTCATCGGGATGGAGTCGAGCGCGAGGCGGGCATGCCGCTCGGCGGCGGGCAGGTCGCCCTGCCGGATCGCGATCTCCGCGCGGATGGCGGCGAGCCTGGCCCGCCGGCTCGGCGCCTGCTTGGCCGACGCCTCGGCGCTGAAGAGGTCGCAGAGCGGCGCCGCCCGCTCGCAGCGGCCCGCGTACGTGAGGGCGAGCAGGGAGTTCTCCACCACGTCCAGCGACATCTCGTCCAGGCCGGTGCCCTCCAGGATGCGCTCCACGGTGCCGAGGCCGCTCTCGCTGGGGCCGCGGGTCAGCACCTCCGCCAGCGCCAGGGTGGACTCCAGCCGCCGGCTGACCGCCACCGGCACCATGCCGGCCAGCAGCCGCTCCTTGGGCGGGTCGCCGGCGTGGCGGACCAGCGGCGGGTAGGTGACGCGCAGCCAGAGCCGGGTGATGACCAGCTCGGCGGCGGTCTCCTGGTCGGCGCCTGGCTCGCCGGTGAGCTGCTCCAGGACGTCCCGCGCGTCCTCGAAGCGGCCGTGCCAGAGCAGGGCCCGCGCCAGCACGACGGCGTCGCCGCCGCGCAGGCTGCCCCGGTTCATCGCCTCGGCGAGCTGGTCGAGGCGTTCGGCGGAGGCGGCCGGGTTGATCCGCCACTCGGCCCGTACCAGCGTTGTCATGATCCTGGCGCGGCGCGCCTCGTCGGTGCATTCGCGCCAGGCGAGCTTCAGGTACGACACCGCGGCGTCCACCTGGCCCCGGCGCAGCGCGATCATCGCGGCCTCCTCCAGCGTGGGCACCACCCAGCCGGCGTCCACCTTCGACGCCTGGAGCAGACGGTCGGCGACCACGCACGGCGTCACGCCCCTGGTGTAGGCCAGCTCGGCGGCGCGGCGGAACAGCTCCCTGCGCTCGGTGAGGTCCATGGCGGCCAGCACCGCCTGCCGGATGGCCTCGTGCCGGTACCGCCCGGCCTTGAGCAGGCCGGCCGCGCCCAGCGCGAGCAGTTCCCTGCCCACGTCGACGGCCGGCAGGTCGAGCAGCTCGGCCACCCCGTCGGCCTCGCCCAGCGTGGCCAGGCCGTGCGCCACCCGGCGGGTCAGCGGATGCCCGCGCCGCAGGCACGACGCCACCGCCTGGATGAACCGGTCGCCGGTCACGACCTCGCCCGGCGGGTCCTCGCCGACGCGCAGCTCCTGCCGGTAGTCCGCGGCCAGCTCGCCGGCCAATAGCGGGTTGCCGCCGCTGATCGCGTACCAGTCCTCGGCGAACCGCTCGGTCGCGCCGAGACCGACCTGCGCCGCCACCAGCGCCGCCACGCCGCGCCTCGACAGCGGCGACAGGAGCAGCCGCCTGCAGTGCGGCAGGCGCAGCAGGTCGGTCTCGAAGTGCGCGCCCGGGCCCTGCCGGTCGTTGTGCGCGAACACGGTGACGATCCGGGCGTTCCGCACCCGCCGCGCCAGGTAGGCCAGGCAGAGCAGGGAGGTGCGGTCGGCGTGGTGCACGTCGTCGACCACGATCACCAGCGGGTAGCTCTCGGACAGGTCCAGCAGCACGGTGATCAGGGCGTGCACGACCTGGGGGTCGATCAGCCGGCCCGCCTCGGCGTGCGCCGCCGTCACCGCCCGCTGGCCCTCCGCCAGCAGCGTCTCCGACCGCTCGCGCTCCTCCTGGACCAGGGGGGCGTCGTGGATGAGCTGGCGCAGCACGCCGAGCTGCAGGTCCTGCTCCATCGGCGACCCGGTGGCGGTGACGGCCAGCGCGCCCAGCTCGACGGCCTGCTCGGACAGGGCGCGCAGCAGCGCGCTCTTGCCCGTCCCCACCGGGCCGCTGACGAGGGCGACCCGGCCCCTTCCCAGGATGGCGTTGGCGACGAGCGATTGGAGGCAGGACATCTCCTCTTGGCGTTCGATGAGAGCCATGACCATCTCCTGGGTCTTCCGACGCTGCCGCCCACGCTAGGCGTGGGCGGCTTCGGGGATCTATCGCCCCGTTATCGCCCGGCGGTTTCTGGGGGGAGCGGGCCGCCGGCAGGGGTCCACGGGCAGGCCCCTGCGCCGGGCCCTGGTGACGGCCGCGCAGACCGCGGCGTAGGCGGCGCCGGTGAGGCCGCCGTCGAGCCCCGCACCCCATACCGAGGCGCCGTCCATGGTGACCTCGGCGTAGACCGCCAGCCGGCCGCCGCGTTCCCGGGCCGCGCTGTCGGGGTGGTGCACCACCCGGATCTGCACCTCGTCCCGGCCCAGCGCCACCCCGAGCGCGGCCACGGCCCGCGCCAGGTCGGGGGCGGTCCCGTACCCGCCGCCGACGTGCAGCGTCACGACCGCCGAGGACAGCACCGGCGGCGGCCCGGCCGCGTCCAGGTATTCGGCGTCGAACAGCTCCTTGATCTGCTCCGGCGGGATCTCTCCCCCGCCGGACTCCGCCAGCGCCTGCACCGCCCGGCCCAGCTCGATCTGCAGGTCTCTCGGCAGGTCGAGCCCGTAGCGGGTGCTCAGCAGGTAGGCGGGCCCGGCCTTGCCCGACTGGCTGGTGACGCGCACCACCGCCTCGTACGTCCGGCCCACGTCGTGCGGGTCCACCGGCAGGTACGGCACCGTCCACGGCAGCCCCGCGTGGCCGCCCGCCGCGTCAGCCTCGCGGGCCAGCGCGTCGAGCCCCTTCTTGATCGCGTCCTGGTGCCCGCCGGAGAACGCGGTGAAGACCAGGTCACCCCCGTACGGATGACGCGCCGGGACGGAGATGCCGGTGCACTCCTCGACCACGCGGCGCACCCGGTCCAGGTCGGTGAAGTCGACGCCCGGGTCGATCCCCTGGGTGGCCAGGTTCAGCCCGAGCGTGACCAGGCAGACGTTGCCCGCCCGCTCGCCCCCGCCGAACAGGCAGCCCTCGACGCGCTCGGCCCCGGCGAGCACGGCCAGCTCGGCGGCGGCCACCGCGGTGCCGCGGTCGTTGTGCGGGTGCACCGACAGGCACACGTGCTCGCGGCGTGACAGGTTGCGGTGCATCCACTCGATCTGGTCGGCGAAGACGTTGGGGGTCGAACGCTCGACCGTGGTGGGGAAGTTGAGGATGGCCGGCCGTCCGGGCCCCGGTTGCCAGACGTCCATGACGGCCTCGCACACCTCCAGGGCGAAGTCCGGCTCGGTGTCGCAGAAGTGCTCGGGTGAGTACTGGAAGCGCACGTCACAGCCGTCCAACGCCTTGTCCGCATATTTCATGACCAGGCGCGTGCCCTGGACGGCGAGGTCCTTGCACTCGTCCCGGCTCATCCCGAACACCAGCCGGCGCATGACCGGCGAGGTCGCGTTGTAGAGGTGGAGGGTGGCCCGGCGCGCGCCGCGCAGGCTCTCCGTGGTCCGCTCGATCAGCTCGTCGCGGGCCTGGACCAGCACCGTGACCCACACGTCGTCCGGGATCCGGTCCTCCTCGACGAGGAGCCGGACGAAGTCGTACTCGTCCTGGCTGGCGGCCGGGAACCCGATCTCGATCTCCTTGTAGCCCAGCTCGATCAGCAACTCGAACAGCGCCAGCTTGCGGTCGGGGCTCATCGGCACGGGCAGCGCCTGGTTGCCGTCGCGCAGGTCCGTGGAGAGCCAGCGCGGCGGCGCCGTGACGGCGGCCCCGGGCCATGTGCGGTCGTCGAGCGGCACCTGGGGAAAACCCGAATAGCGGCTGATCTTCATGGAGGACCCTCACTGTCTGCGCGGCACCCTTACCGGAGCGACCCCAGAAAGGTGGAGAACGAATGCGGCGAGAGCAGCACGTGCACGTTGCTCACGGCGGTCTCGTCGACGGTCCGGAACGCGACCACGATCTCGGGGTAGGCGGCTCTCAGGCCGAGCCCGCCGAAGTACGAATCGCTGCCGAGGACGATCCGGTGCGGCCCGCGCCCCAGGCGACGGTCGAGCCATTCGCGCACGGCGCCGTCGTTGTCGGTCAGCGCCTGGGCGTCGGTCACCCAGCGACCGTCCTCGACGTGCTCTAGCCGCACGACCAGGCCCACGGCTCCTCGGCCGTAGACGGCGTCCTGCGCCTGTATCGCGATACCCATCTCACCTCACCGCGCGGTCCTACCGGAGGGGTCTGGCCGCCCGGATGACCACGACCATCGCTCGCGCCACCCGGGCTCGAAGCCTAATCTCCTCTCTTTTCCTATTGTCTCGGCTTCGGCCCGCTATCGTCTCGCTATCGTCTGCCGATAGCGGCTATGAATTCGCTATCGGCGGCTATTCTCCGGGCCCATGTATTAACCTCTTCCGAGACGGCGTACCGCCGCCCACGTGCTCTGATGCCGGGTGGAAAGTCACGGAATATCGGGCGAATTGCGGGCCGTGTGAGCGTTTCCGGCAGCGGCAAGAAGCGCCGCGAAAAAGCCACTCGGAGGTAGATGAAGATGAGCACCGCCGCCAAGAGCCCGGCCCGCGTCCGCACCGCGATCGCCATCGCCATCAGCACCGCCGCCGGCGCCGCCCTCATCGCCGCGACGCCCGCCCCCGCTCATGCCGCGCCGGACGCCCAGCCGGCCCCCGCCGCCACCGCGCTCGACTGGCCGTGGGGCGTCCTGAACGACTGGCCGTGGGGCTGACTCCCTCCGATGAACCGCGCCGACCTGGTCGTTCACCGGACACGCGAGAATGGGCCGCCGCTGTAATCCGTCACATGTCACGGGACAGCGGTGGCCGCCGGAACTGCCGGGAGCGCACGTTACTATCCCGTATCAGTAACTCCCCTTGATCGTATCTATTAGTAGCTGGTCACCTCTCGTGGGTCGTTGTAGTATCCACAACGACCACAGCACGAATAACCGGGCAGCCGGCGCATATAGGGTGCCTAGAACAGCAACTGCGCCCGAGCTCACCGCATCAGAAGAATGATCCTTGACAAAGGGCGGAGCTTTCTTCAGGGGAGATATGCGTGGAGTTCCGGGTGTTGGGCACTCTCGAGGTCACCGCTAACGGCCGGCAACTCGATCTGGGCGGTTCACGCCAGCAGATCGTGCTGGCCGTGCTCGTCCTCAACGCCAACCACTCGGTCTCGCTGGACCGCCTCATGGAGGCGATCTACGACGACGCGCCGCCGCCCACCTCGCGGGCCCAGGTGCAGATCTGCATCTCCGCGCTGAGGCGCCTTTTCAGCGCGCACGGCGGCCACGAGATGATCGTCACCACCCGGCAGGGGTACGCCCTGCGCACGCCAGCCGACTCGATCGACGCCCGGCGTTTCGAAGCCCTCGTCAGCCAGGCGCGCAAGGCCCGCGACGGCCACTGCTACCAGGAGGCCATCCAGCACTACCGCGACGCGCTCGCGCTCTGGCGCGGCCCGGCCCTCGACGGCATCGAGAGCCGGGTCGTCCAGTCGCTCGCCGGCTGGGCCGCCGAGCAGCGGATCACCGCGAACGAGGACTGCATTCAGCTGGAGCTCGACCTCGGCCGCCACCACGAGCTGGTCGGCGAGCTGGCCAGGCTGGTCGAGGAGCATCCGCTGCGGGAAGGGCTCGTCGCCCAGCTCATGACCGCGCTGTACCGCTCCGGACGGCAGGCGGAGTCGCTCCAGGTCTACCGCAACGCCCGCACCACCATGATCGAGGAGCTGGGCATCGAGCCCAGCGACCGGCTCCAGCAGCTCGAATCGGCCATCCTGACCGCCGACGAGAGCCTGGACCCGCCGGTCCCCACCGAAGAGGCCCCGCTCGAACCGCGCGCCCGCGCCCCGTCGGTGCCGAGCATGCTCCCCGCCGACATCGCCGACTTCGTGGGCCGCCAGGCCGAGGTCGACGCCATCACCCGGCGGCTGACCGTGCCCCTCGACGGCCCGGCCCGCTTCGCGGTGCCCATCGTCGCCGTCGCCGGCCGGGCTGGCGTGGGCAAGACCACCACCGCGGTGCACGCCGCGCACAGCGTCGCCGCCCACTTCCCCGACGGGCGGCTCTTCGCCGACCTGCACGGCAGCGTCTCCCGGCCGGTCAGCCCGATGCGGGTGCTCGACCGCTTCCTGCGCGCCTTCGGCGTGTCCGGGACCGACCTGCCGGAGTCGCTGGCCGAGCGGGCCGAGATGTACCGGATGCTGCTGGCCGACCGCAGGATGCTGATCGTGCTCGACGACGTGGCGTCGGAGAGCCAGGTCCTGCCGCTGCTGCCGGGCAGCCCTTCGTCCGCCGTCATCGCCACCAGCCGGATCCGGCTCGCCGGGCTGGCCGGCGCCGCCCAGGTCGACATCAACCTGTTCGACTCCTGCGAGTCGGTCGAACTGCTCTCCCGCATCGCCGGCGCCGAACGGGTGCGGAGCGAGCCCGAGTCCGCGCAGGCCCTGGCCGAGCTCTGCTGCCACCTCCCCCTGGCGCTGCGCATCGCGGGCGCGCGCCTCGCCTCACGCCCGCACTGGGCGGTGGAGCAACTGGTCGACCGGCTCGCCGACGAGGCCCGCCGGCTCGACGAGCTCAAGCACGGCGACATGGGCATCAGAGCCAGCCTGTCGCTCACGTACGAAGGCATCGGCGAGCGGACCCGCTGCCTCTTCAGGCGGCTGGCGATCCTCCACTCCCACATCTTCTCCGCCTGGGCCAGCGCCGCCCTGATGGACGCGCCGCTGGCCGACGCCCAGGACCTGCTGGACGACCTGGTCGACGCCCAGCTCATCGAGGTCGTGGGCACCGGCCGGAGCGTGAACGTCCAGTACCGCTTCCACGACCTGGTGCGCGTGTACGCGCGCGAGCGGCTGGCCGCCGAGGAACCCCCCGAAGAGCGGACCGCCGCGCTCACCCGCGTGCTGAGCTCCCTGCAGTGCCTGACGCAGGCGGCGCGCGACCGCGAGTACGGCGCGCCCGCCCGGCGGAACCCGCTGCCCGAGATCGCGTCCCCGCTCCCGGCCGAGCTGGTCGAGCGGCTGGTCGCCGACCCGATCGCATGGTTCGAACGCGAGCGCCTCGTCGTGCTGGCCGGGATCCGCCAGGCCGCCCAGGCCGGGTTCGCGGAGCTGTGCTGGCGGACCGTCATGAACGCCGAGGCCTTCTTCGAACTCCGCGTCTACCTGGACGACTGGCGCGAGGCCCAGGAGATCGCGCTGGAGGCCGCGCGCAAGGCCGGCGACGAGCGCGGCCAGGCGGAGATGCTGTGCGTGCGCGGCGCGCTGGCGCAGACCGAGCAGCGCTTCGCCGACGCGCGGCGCGACTTCGAGGACGCGGCCGCCCTGTTCAGGAAGACCGACGATGTGCTCCAGGTGGCGCGCTCGATGCGCAACCTCGCCTACCTCGAACGCATGAACGGCCAGCTTGAGAAGGCGATGTCCCATCTGGAGCAGGCGCTGGCCATCTTCGTCGACATCGGCGACCAGATCTCCGCCGCGCACACCCTCGACAACCTCGCGGCCATCCGGTCGGAGTGCGGCGACATCGACAACGCCAAGATCATGCTGGCCGAGGCGCTGGTCCGCGGCAAGAGCGGCGGCAGCAGGCGGGTCATCTCCCAGGTGCTGCACCGGATGGGCCGGGTCCACCTGCAAGCGGGCGAGTTCGCGATGGCGTCCGGCGCCTTCGAGGAGTCGCTCACCATCGTCGAGCAGATCGGCGACACCATCGGCGAGTCGTTCGCCCTGCACGGCCTCGGCATCGCCCAGCTGCGGCGCGGCAAGCACGACGAGGCCGCCACCCTGCTGGAGCGGTCGCTCACCGCGGCCGACACCTCCCGCAACCGGCTCGCCGAGGCCCACGCCCTGGCCGGGCTCGGCGAGCTGTCCATCGCCCGCGGCCAGCCGGGCGACGCCATCGGCCGGCTGCGCCGCGCGGTCACGCTCTACCGGCAGATGCGCGTCCCCCTCTTCGAGGCGCACACGCTCATCATGATGAGCGAGGTGCTGCGGCAGCTCGGCGACGTGGACGGCTCGGACGCCGCGCTCGGCCGCGTGCAGGAACTCGTCGAGCTGGTCGACGGCCCGGCGCGGCGGTCGCTGCGCGACCATCTCGACGGGGTCGCCCACCGCACGATCTTCACCGCCCATCCCACCGGCGGCCTCGGCTGATCGTACGAGCCGCGCGTCCTGCACGGCTTTATGGGCATAACCGCTGCACGGCTGTACGGGCATTACCGGCCGGAAGCAGGCGCGCCCGCAACACCTCGGCGTCCGCGGCATCGCGCGCGGCCACCCGCGTGTGTTCACCGGCCGGAAGCAGGTACGCCCGCGACAGCCTCGGAGGATGACCGAGGACCGCGTGCACGATGCGGGATTCCTCGCCGGCTCCGAGCGACAGCCGTGTTTACGCAGGTGGGCGCGGATATCCTCATCAGGGCAGGTGAGGTCGGGCTACGAGCGTTCGGCGACAGCGGCGGCGAAGAGAGAATCACGACATGGCTGACAAGGACGGCGACGGCTGGACGGAGTGCGCGCGAGGACACCGCCACTGGGGGCTGCACGGCGCCTCCGGGCTGCTCGTCGTGCACCACGACGACCACGGGGTGCCGCACGTGCTGATGCAGAAGCGCTCGGTGTGGAGCCACCACGGCGGCACGTGGGGGCTGCCCGGCGGGGCGCGCGACAGCCATGAGGACGCCGTCACCAGCGCGCTGCGGGAGGCCCGCGAGGAGGCGGCGCTGGCCGGCGACCGGCTCCGGGTGCAGGGCGTCTACCGCGACGACCACGGCGGGTGGGCGTTCGACACGGTGATCGCCGAGTCGGCCGAGCGGCTGGCGGCGGTCTGCGCCAACGGCGAGAGCGACGAGGTGCGCTGGCTGCCGCTGGGCGAGGTGGCGGCCCGGCGGCTGCACCCCGGCTTCGCCGAGACGTGGGGCACGGTCAGCGGCGCGATCCGCCCCGAGACGCTGGTGCTCGACGTGGCCAACATCGTCGGCGCGCAGGCCGAGCGGGGCTGGTGGAACGACCGGCTGGGCGCCGCCACCCGCCTGCTGGAGTCGGTGGCGGGGCTGCGGCTGGCGCACCCGGTGCTCGCGCAGTGGTATCCGCGGATGGTGGCCGTGGTCGAGGGCGCCGCCCGAGGGGTCCGCGACATCGAGGGCATCCAGGTGGTCGCGGCCGCGGGCAGCGGCGACGACGCGATCGTCGACGTGGTGGGCCGGGCCAAGCCGTGGGAGCGCGTGCTCGTCGTCACCGCCGACCGCAAGCTGAAGGAACGCGTCGCCGAACTGGGGGCCGAGACGGCCGGGCCGAAATGGCTGCTGTCACAGCTGCGCGGGTAACGCCCACCTTTCACGGATCCGCGGGTAACACCCGTCTGTCACAGCTGCGCGAGTAACACTCCGCCTGTCAGAGCTGCGCGGGTAACACGCCGTCGAAGACGGCCTTGAGCCCCGTCACGTCGAGCACCCGTTCCAGGACGCCGTGCACGCCGGTGAGCCGGAGCGTGCCGCCGCGCGCGGCGACCGTGCGCTGATGCTCCACCAGCACCCACAGCCCGCTGGAGTCGCAGAACTCCAGCCCCGTCGCGTCGATCACCACCTCGACCCGGCCCTCCGCGGCCAGCGCGTCGAGGCGCGCCTTCAGCCCGGAGGCCGTCATCTTGTCCAGGTCACCCCGCAGGCGCACAGCGGCGGCGCCCTCAGTCTCCGCTACCTCGATCTTGAGATCCGCCACCTCCTGAACGTACACCGGCGTCACGGCAGCCGCTATCGTGGTGTCGGCACTGGAGGGTTCGCATAGTGGACGAGTGCAGCCGCCTTGAAAGCGGCCAGGTCAGCGATGGCCTCGTGGGTTCGAATCCCACACCCTCCGCTCACCGGCGAAGCCGTCCCCGACGCTCGCCGCCAGCTGCAGGTAGGCGTCCCTGGTCGCCTCCTGCAGCCGGTCCAGGTCGATCTCGGCGCCTTCCTCCAGGTGCGGGTCGTACGGCACACGGATCACGGCCCGGCACCGCGCGGCGAAGTGGCCTTCCAGCTTGTTGATGTCGACCGCCGACTTCGACCTGGGCCGGACGCTGCAGAGCACCACCGTGGCCTCCCGTACGAGGCTTTCGTAGTCGTGCGCCTCCAGCCAGTCGAGCGTCGCCGAGGCGGCCCGGGCGCCGTCGACCGACGGTGAGCTGACCAGCACGATCTGGTCGGCCAGGCCCAGCACCCCGCCCATCGCGGAGTGGAGCAGGCCGGTGCCGCAGTCGGTGATGCAGATCGAGTAGAAGTTCTCCAGCACCTGGGAGACGGCTTCGTAGTCGGCGCCGCCGAACGCCTCCGACACCGACGGGTCGCGATCGGAGGCCAGCACCTCCAGCCTGGACGGCGCCTGTGACGTGAAAGCCCTGATGTCCACGTACCTCTTGACCTGGTCACGCTCGTTGAGCAGGTCGCGGACGGTGGCCGAGGTCTCCAGGCGCAGCTTGTCGGAGAGCGTTCCACGGTCGGGGTTGGCGTCCACGGCGATCACCCGGTCGCCGCGGATCTGCGCCAGCGTGGCGCCCAGGCCGACCGTGGTGGTGGTCTTGCCCACTCCGCCCTTCAGGCTCAGCACGGCGACCCGGTGGTGGCCGGTGGCGACCGGCGTGCGCGCCCGCTCCATCAGCGCGCGGCGCCGCTTGACCTCCGGCGGCTCGCCCGGCTTGATCCATCCGCCGGACGCCTTGTAGACCAGGCGCCGCCACCCCTTCGACGGGGCGTTGCGCCTGCCCCGCAGCAGCGTGTCGGGGTCCAGGCTCTCGGCGCTCGGCCGACCGCTCGACGGGGGTCGCGGCGCGACGGTGAAGGCGGGACGCGGCCTCGGCGCCTCCGGCGGACGCGGCTCACTGACGGGCTCCTGGGCAGCGCGCGGTTCGCCGGAAGTACGGGGTTCCTCGGACGTGCGGGGCTGGCCGAACACCCGCGGCTCGTCGGACGTACGCGCCTCGCCGAACACACGCGATTCATCGAACGGACGCGCTTCACCGAACACCTGTGGCTCGTCGGACGTGCGCGGCTCTCCGAACGTGCGCGACTCGTCGAACCGGAGGTGTTCGTCGAACGTACGAGCTTCGGCGAAGTCCCGCTGCGACGGCTCCACAAACGGCGGGCTCGGCTGATCGAAGGTACGCTGCGGCGGCTCAGGGAAGGCCGGACGCGACTCGTCCAGCCCAAGCTCCCCCAAGGACGAGCGCAACCCGCCCTCGGAGAAGGGCGAACGCGGCTCCTCAGCGACACGGTCCGGGGAGGCGGGCTCGGAGCCCGGCGTCTCTGATTGGTCGGAGGCACGCTCTGAAGAAAGCGATCGTTCCTCGAAGGCCGGGCGCGTTTCGTCCGCGCCAGCCGCCCCCGAGGTCGAGCGTGGTCCGTCCGAGCCTCCCTCCCCCGCAGTCGGGCGTGGTCCGTCCGGATCACCACCGGAGAGACGTGAATCGTCCGCATCTTCCGGGCGCGGGCTGTCAGGGGTGCTTTCCCCCTGGGTTCCGGCGCGGTCGTCGCTGGTCCAGGCGGGCGGGGTGGGCCAGGCCAGGTTCTCGACGGTCTGGTCGTCCGGCGGCTCGGGGTCGCGGAAGGACGACAGGGAGTAGCTGTCGGTGTCGTCCGGGCGGGGCAGCGGGCGGAGCGGGGCCAGGAACGTGTCGTCGATGGCCGGTTTGGTGTCGGCGCTGTCGTCGGCGGGCGGCTCGGGGGCGCGCCGCTCGGCCGGCTCCGGTCCGGCTTCGGTCCCGTACACCGAGTCGATCGCCGCGCGGAACAGCGGCGGGGTGGGCGGGTCGTGCTGCGGCACCTCGGCCCACGGGTCCTGGGGGTAGGGCGAGACGACCGCGGTCTCGTCGGAAGGCACGCCCGGGCCGGTCTTGGCGCTCACCCTGACGGGCGCCTCCTCGGACTCCTTGATGGCGTCCAGCCAGGCGAGCTGTTCCTCGAGAGATTCCTCTCGATCCTGTCTTGCCACCGTCGTTCCCCCTCGGGTGGGTATAAAGGGGTAGCAAATACCTTGCAGATTAACGCCAAGCGCTTCGGGGAACGCCGGCAACCCGGAAGTTGTCTGCCCCGTTACCGTGGTTCGTATGCGAGCCATCGAGATCACCCGCGGCGGCGGGCCAGAGGTCCTGGAGTGGCGGGAGGTCCCCGACCCGAAGCCCGGGCGCGGCGACGTGCTCATCGACGTGACCGCCTCGGCGGTCAACAGGGCGGACGTCCTGCAGCGCAAGGGCTTCTACGATCCGCCGCCCGGCGCCCCGCCGTACCCGGGGCTGGAGGTCTCTGGCGTGGTGGCGGAGGTCGGCGCCGACGTCGAGCAGTTCGCGGTGGGCGACGAGGTCTGCGCGCTGCTGGCCGGGGGCGGTTACGCCGAGCGGGTGGCGGTGCCGTGGCAGCAGGTGATGCCGGTGCCGGAGGGCGTGCCGCTGGTGGAGGCCGCCGGGCTGCCGGAGGTGGCGTGCACGGTCTGGTCGAACGTGTTCATGCTCGGCCGGCTGCGCAAGGGCGAGACGCTGCTGGTGCACGGCGGAGCGAGCGGGATCGGCACGTTCGCGGTGCAGCTCGCCAAGGCGTTCGGGGCGAACGTGGTGGTCACGGTCGGTTCGACCGAGAAGGGCGAGCGGGTCAAGGAGCTGGGCGCCGACGCGTACGTGAACTACCGCGAGGAGGACTTCGCCGAGCAGGTCAAGGCGGACGTGATCCTCGACATCATCGGCGCGAAGTACCTGGCGGGGAATCTGCGGGCGCTGCGGACCGGCGGCCGGCTGGTGGTCATCGGGCTGCAGGGCGGCGTCCGGGGCGAGATCGACCTGGGCGCGCTGATGGCCAAGCGGGCCTCGGTGCACGGCACCACGCTGCGGGCGCGGCCGGTGGACGAGAAGGGCGCGATCGTCCGGAGTGTGGTGGAGAACGTCTGGCCGCTGATCGGCGCGGGCGCGGTGCGGCCGGTGATCTACGCGGAAGTTCCGATGTCCGATGCGGCCGAGGCTCACCGTATGTTGGATTCTGGCAACCACGTCGGGAAGATCCTCCTAGTACGGTGAGACATATGAATGCTGAGGACAACAACTCGCCTCACATCGTGGTGGTGGGGCCGGACTTCCAGGGCCAGCAGGATCAGGGCGACCAGAACGACGACGAGCGTTCGGTGGCCAACCTGGTCGAGCAGCCGGCCAAGGTGATGCGGATCGGCAGCATGATCCGGCAGCTCCTCGAGGAGGTGCGCGCGGCGCCGCTCGACGAGGCCAGCCGCAAGCGGCTGAAGGACATCCACCAGTCCTCGATCAAGGAGCTGGAAGACGGCCTGGCGCCCGAGCTGGTCGAGGAGCTGGAGCGGCTGTCGCTGCCCTTCACCGAAGACACCGGTGTGCCGCCCAGCGACGCCGAGCTGCGGGTGGCCCACGCCCAGCTGGTGGGCTGGCTGGAGGGGCTGTTCCACGGCATCCAGACGACGCTGTTCGCCCAGCAGATGGCGGCCCGCGCCCAGCTGGAGCAGATGCGCAGGGCGCTTCCTGGCGCCCGCCAGCACGAGGAGCAGCACCGCCCGCCGGGCGGCTCCGGCCCCTACTTGTAGAGCTTCTCCAGCACCACCGCGACGCCGTCGTCGTCGTTGGCCGCGGTCACGTGATCTGCCGCGGCCAGCACGCCGGGGTGCGCGTTGGCGACCGCGTAGGAGGTGCCTGCCCAGGTCAGCATGGGCAGGTCGTTCGGCATGTCGCCGAACGCCACCACGTCGGACGGCCCGATGCCGTGCCGCTCGGCCAGCGTGGCCAGGGCCGTGGCCTTGGTGACGCCGTGCGCGCTCATCTCGATGAGGGCGCGCCCGCTGGAGTGGGTGGCGGTCACCAGGTGGCCGACCAGCTCGTGCACGGCGCTGTGGAGTTCGTCGGCGCCCATCTCGGGGTGCTGGGCCAGCAGCTTGACGCAGGCCCGCGCGGTGAGCGAGTCGCCGTACACCTGGACCCGGCCGTGGGCCCGGGTGTCCCAGGAGCCCACGGGGAAGTCGGACTCGTGGGCGAATCCCCCCTCGTACTCCACCGAAAAGGACAGATCGGGCACGTTCGCTCGAAGCTGAGCGACCACTTCTTCCAGAACGTCCGGGTCGATGAGGTGAGACTTCACTACCCGTTCGGTGTGCATGTCGTAGATCAGTGCGCCATTGGCGCAGACGGCGATGCCGTGGTGCTTGACCGCGTCCGCCACCGGACGCATCCACCGAGGCGGGCGGCCGGTCACGAAGACCAGCATGGCGCCGGCCTCCTCGACTCGGGCGAACGCGGCGGCGGTGCGGGGAGACACGGTTCCGTCCGTACGCAGGGCAGTGCCGTCCAGGTCGGTGGCCACCAGACGGGGCGAGCGAAGGTTGTGCATAACACGTTCCAGTTTGCCCGCTGATGCGCCGGACCAGAAATCTTCGTTCGACGGGAACACCAACGCGCCAGAATGGTGTTAGATGTGGAGGCGTTGTATTAGCTATCCCGTAGTGAAAACCAGCATGACTTTGTCTGAGCCACCCCGGGTGCTTGCTGTACGACACACCGGGATCCACGAGGTGTGGGTCCCATAGATTCACATCCTGAGGGAGAGCTTTTATGGCTCAGGGAACCGTCAAGTGGTTCAACGCCGAGAAGGGCTTCGGCTTCATCGCCCCGGACGGCGGCGCGCCGGACGTGTTCGTGCACTTCTCCGAGATCGTCGGCAACGGCTACCGCAGCCTTGAAGACGGCCAGCGGGTCGAGTTCGAGATCACGCAGGGCCAGAAGGGGCCGCAGGCCTCCCAGGTCCGCTCCATCTGACCTGTAGCAGCGAGACAGGCCGGGGTTCGCTTCCAGCGGACCCCGGCCTTTCGCGTTTAAGGCTTGACCCGCCGTTGTCACGAGTGTGACTCGATTCACATGCCCGGCGAACCTCGGAACTTTTCTTCACATCAAGCGATATATGAGGTACGCCTGGTTATGCCACCCCGTAACAGTGGCCTCCGTGATCGTCCTGTTACTCAACGATCACGTACTCAAGCAGGCCTGGCCCGGGTTCGTCACCGGCAAGCTCAGTGACGTCGCCGGACTCGTCGTCGCGCCCCCTCTGGTGGCCCTGCTCCTGCTGCGCCGCGCCGATCTCGCGGCCACCATCCTGACCGGCGGGCTCTTCGCGGTCATCAAAACGACGGAGACGGGCGCTGAGGTCGCCTCCCTGGCCTGGTCCACCCTCGCGGGCCCATCGCGCGTCCTGGCCGATCCTGGGGGCCTCCTGGCCCTTCCGGCGCTCGCCCTGGCCTGGTGGGTGCGGCAGCGCAGCCGCGAACAGGCGCCCACACGCCGGCGCGTGCTCACCGCCGTGCCCCGCGAACAGGCGCCCACGCGCTGGCGTGTGCTCACCGCCGTGCCCCTTGCCGTCCTCGCCGTCACCGCCACTGCGGCCGAGACCGACCCTCCCCTGCCGCTCGGCTCGCGGGCCGTGCTCGTGGACGACGCCATCGTCGTGGACGGCCTGTACGCGTCAGAAGACGGCGGACGAACCTGGCGCGACGCGCTGCCGCAGGAACTCGACCAGCGGGCCGGGCAGCGCGCCGCCTGCCTGCGCGAACACTGCTACCGCCTGGCCGAGGACCGGGTGCGGGTGCTGCACTCGGCCGACGGCGGCCGCACCTGGTCGGTCGACTGGGAGATCACTCCCCGCGACGTGGAAAAGCTCGAAGACCTGCGGCGCGACGGATCGGACCTGCCCATCGCCGCCACCTCGCTCGTCGTCCAGGAACGGCCAGGCGGGCACGTCGTGGTCGTCACGAACCGGCACGACGGCATCGCGGTGCGGGACACCGACGGCACCTGGCGGCGGCTCGGCCTCACCCGGGGCGCCCCGCCGGCGGAACCGGCCACGATCCCGCTCGACCAGCCCGCCGACGACAGCGGCGAGATGCGGGTGGCGGGCCTGCTCGCCGCCTGGACGACCGTGGCCGCCCTCGCCGCCCAGGCAGGCAGACCCCGCACCAGATCGCGACCGGCCTCACCGGCGCCCGGCAGGCGGCCGCGTGGCTCCTGGCCCTGGCTCGTGGGGATGGCCGGACTCGCCGCACTGCTGCTGGCGCCGATCCCGTACGAGCGATTCCTCGACGACTGGCTGCTCCTGATGGCGTTCTCACTGTTGACCAAGCCCGCCGGGATCGTCCTCGCCCTGTGCGTGGTCATCCTGGCCACCGGGGTCGTGCGGGACGGCCGGATCACCTCACGCGATGTCGGATACGCCCTCGGCCTGGGCGTCGCAGCAGGGCTGTGCGTGGCGACGCCCTTCCGCGCGTGGAGCGCCGGCTGGCTGGACTACGGCGTGGCGCTGACGCTGGCCGCGACCGCCGCGCCGGTCACCGTGGCCGCCGGCCTGGCGGCGATCCGCTACTTGACCGGCTCCAGCACGTCGAGCCCCACGTAGGGCCGGAGCGCCTCGGGAACCACCACCGAGCCGTCGGCCTGCTGGTGGTTCTCCAGGATGGCCACGATCCACCGCGTGGTGGCCAGCGTGCCGTTGAGCGTCGCCGCGTATCGGGGCTTGCCGTCCTTGTCGCGGAAGCGCACGCCCAGCCGGCGCGACTGGAACTCGGTGCAGTTGGAGGTCGAGGTCAGCTCGCGGTAGCGGCCCTGGGTCGGGATCCAGCCCTCGCAGTCGAACTTGCGGGCCGCCGACATGCCGAGGTCGCCCGCCGCCGTGTCGATGATGCGGTACGGGACCTCGATCTTCGCCAGCATCTCCCGCTCGTACTGCAGCAGACGCTGATGCTCGGCCACCGCGTCCTCAGGCCGGACGTAGGAGAACATCTCCACCTTGTCGAACTGGTGGACCCGGATGATGCCCCGGGTGTCCTTTCCGTAGGAGCCCGCCTCGCGGCGGAAGCACGACGACCAGCCCGCGTAGCGCAGCGGCAGCTGGTCGGCCGGCAGGATCTCCTGCGCGTGGTAGCCGGCCAGCGACACCTCGGAGGTGCCGACCAGGTAGAGGTCGTCCTCCGGCAGGCGGTAGATCTCCGCGTCGTGCGCCACCGTGAAACCGGTGCCCTGCATGGTCTCCGGCTTCACCAGGACCGGGGTGATCATCGGCACGAACCCGGCCTCGATCGCGTGCTGCATGCCCATGTTGAGCAGGCCGAGCTGCAGGCGGGCGCCCACGCCCTTGAGGAAGAAGAACCGCGCGCCGGACACCTTGGCGCCGCGCTCCATGTCGATCGCGTCGAGCCGCTCGCCCAGCTCCAGGTGGTCCTTCGGCTCGAAGTCGAACGTGCGCGGCTCGCCGTGGGTCTCGAGCACGACGTAGTCGTCCTCGCCGCCGGCGGGCGCGCCCGGCTCGACGAGGTTGGGCACGGTCTGGAGCAGCGAGTCGAACTCGGCGCCCAGCTTCTCCGCCTCCGCCTCGGCCGACTTCACCTGCGCCGCGAGATCCTTGGCCCGCTGGAGCAGCGCGGCCTTCTCCTCGCCCTGCGCCCTGGAGACCTGCTTGCCGAGACTCTTCTGCTCGGCACGCGTGGACTCGAACGAGGTCAGCGCGGCGCGACGGCGCCCATCGAGGTCGAGCAGCGTGTCGACGATCGAGTCGTCCTCGCCGCGGGCACGCTGCGACGCCCGCAGCCGGTCGGGGTCCTCACGAAGGATACGCAGGTCAATCACAGGGAAAGGCTACCGGCGCGCGGTGAGCGCCCGCTCCCCAATTCAGACCTGCCCGGCGCGGATCTTGCTGAGCCACTCTCTCGCCTGCGCGAACTCGGCGTCGTTCGTGCCGCGCTTGATCTTCGGGGCCACCCCGTCGGCGCGCGGATAGCTGCCCAGGAAACGCACCTCGCCGCAGATCCGGTGGAGGCCCGCGATCGCCTCGCCCACCCGCGCGTCGGCCACGTGACCCTCGAAGTCGAAGTGGAAGAAGTAACGCCCTATGCCCTGACCGGTGGGCCGCGACTCGATGCGGCTCAGGTTGACGCCGCGCACCGAGAACTCGGTCAGCATCTCCAGCAGCGCGCCCGGATGGTCGTCGGCCAGGAACACGACCAGGGTCGTGCGGTCTCTCCCGGTCGGCTCGGGCAGCGGACCCGGCCTGCTCACCCGTACGAACCTCGTCACCGTGTCGGACCGGTCGCCGATGTCGCCCAGCAGCTCCACCAGGCCGTAGTGCTCGCCCGCGATGCGGGCGGCGATCGCCGCGTCGTACGGCGAGCCCGGCAGCGACACCTCCTGGGCCGCCGCCGCCGTCGACGGCGCGGACACCACGACCGCGTCGGCCAGCTCGCGGTTGATGAACCCGCGGCACTGCGTGATCGCGGCCGGGTGCGAGTAGATGCGCTTGATGTGCCCGATCTCCGTGTCGGGCCGGGCCAGCAGCGAGAACCGCACGGGCAGCAGCAGCTCGGCGGTGATCAGCAGCGGCTCGCCCCAGGCGAACTCGTCCAGCGTCGTCGTGATGCCGCCCTCAAGCGAGTTCTCCAGCGGGACGACCGCGCCGTCGGCCTCACCCGCGCGGACGGCGTTGAGCGCGGCCGACACAGTGCTGCAGGGCAGCCGCTCGGCACCGGGCTCCAGGAGCCGCAGGGCCTCCTCGGTGAAGGTGCCCTCGGGGCCGAGATACGCGATTCTGGACATGCTTACAGGTTATCCGCAGGTTGACGTGCTAGGTGGGGCGTTTGCGACGGCACGGCGCGGCGCGCCGGCAGCCAGTGCGCCAGCAGCCAGACCAGGGCGAGCGCGCCGAGCCCGAAGCCGTTCTGCACGGTCTTGCCCACCACCGGGCTGATCACCGGGATCTCCGCCGCCTTGATCGTCACACCCCACCAGGGCACCGGCACCACGTAGTACAGCCACACCCCGGCGGCCACCCGCAGCCGCACCGGGTCGCGCCCGTCCCCCGCGATCGCCCCCAGCACCACGACCACCCAGGCCAGGTGGTGGATCCAGGCCACCGGCGACAGCAGCACCGCCATCAGGCCCACCAGCGCCACCGCCGTGAGCCGGTCGCCGTCCCGGTACGCGTCGCGCGCGCCGCGGAACCCGTACCAGCCCACCACCGCCACGGCCGCCAGCCAGATCGCGCTCGTCAGCGCGTCGGGCAGGTAGAGGCGGATGAGCATGCCGCGCATCGACTGGTTGGTGGTCGCGGCGTTCGCGCCCAGCCGCTCGGAGTCCAGCAGCGCCCCGAACCAGAAGTCCACCGCGTCCTGCGGCACCACCGCGAACGGCAGCACCGTCAGCAGCCCCGCCACCAGCGAGGCCATGAACAGCGTCCGCCACTGCCGCGTCACCAGCAGATAGATCAGGAACACGCCCGGCGTCAGCTTCACCGCCGTCGCCAGCCCGATCAGGAACCCGCGCGGCCACCACGGCCGCCGCGCCACGCAGTCGGCCAGGCAGAGCGCCACCAGCAGGATGTCCACCTGCCCGAACCGCACCTGGTCGCGGATCGGCATCAGGAACGTGCAGGCCACCATCAGGAACGCGAACACCCACGGCGCGTGCCGCCCCAGCGCCTCCCGGAACGCGAACCCGACCGCCACCCCCAGGGCCGCGAAGATCCCCGCCGTCCACACCCACTGGGCCGTCACCCACGACATCGCCGCCAGCCCCGTCGCGAACAGCGCCGCCACCGGCGGGTACGTGAACGGCAGCAGCTGCGGCGCCGGCGTGAAGAACCCGTACACCGGACGGCCCTCAAGCACCATCTGACCGCCGGTACGGTAGACGTCGAGATCGACGAGGCGCTGATCGTCCGGGTTGGTCAGCCAGTGCTCGACCAGCGGCCACACCCCGACGGCCACGATGACCGCCGCCAGGGCCCACGCCCACCATTGCCGCCGCATCGGCGCCTCGACACCCGTCACGCTGTGGCAGGCTACCGTGACGTTTGTCCAGAGGGCGCGCCAACTCAGGGGGTTCACCACGATGCCGCACCGGCGCATCCATGCGACGGCACGTCCCTCCCCCTCCACACCGCCTGCCCCCGCGGACGCACCGCCCCGGCACCTCCCCGCCCACCCGCTCCGAGAGCGACCGCCCGTGCACCGACCCCCTCACACCACAGCCGGGGACAGGCCAGTTCCCGCCCCGCACAGCCAGTCAGGGGGACGACCGGCCGCGCACCCACACCTCGACTCTGGAGACGGACCGGACCCGCACATCCCGTTGACCGAGCACCTCACCCTCCAGGAACGACGCGCCGCGTTCCCCCGCCTCGCGCGGGTGTGGCGGCTGGTCGTCGTGGGGTTGGTCGCGGTGCTGGGGGCCGCGCTGGTGCCCGTTCCGGCTTTCGCCGCCGTAGAGGGACGGGTGGCGGTCGTCGGGGTGCCCGGGCTGGAGTGGAGCGACATCGACGAGTCGCGTACGCCCAACCTGTGGAAACTCGCCGGGCAGGGCGCAACGGCCTCGCTATCCACCCGTGCCGTGCCTCCCCCGGGCCGCGGCATCACCTGCCCCGTGGCCGGTTGGCTGACCGTGTCGGCGGGCCAGCGCGCGGGCACGCCCGGCCCCGGCTGCCCTGAGACCCCCAGCCCCCTCAGGGACGGCCGTGGCGCGACCGTCCCCGGCTGGGCGGACCTCGTGGCTCACCAGGCCGGCACCGGCTACGACGCCCGGCTCGGCACGCTGGCCCAGACCGTCGTGGACGGCGGGGGCGAGGTCGCGGCCGTCGGCCCCGGCGCCGCCCTGGCCGCCGCCGACAGCGCCGGCCGCGTCGCCGCGTACGGAGACACCCCGGCGGAGCTGGGCGGCCTCTCCTCGTACACGCTGATCGTGATGGACGTGCCGGACCTGGCCACCGCCTGGGCGGCCCAGCCTGTGGACGGGTACGGCGTCCCCACCGCCATGCCGCCGGAGGCCCGCCAGCAGGCCGCGGCCGACGCCGACCGCCGGATCGGCGCGTTCCTGGCCGCCCTCCCGCCCGGCACCACCGTGCTGGTGGCCGGGATCTCCGACGTATCCCCCGGCGCCCACCTGCACGTCGCCATCGCCACCGGCGACCGGTACCCGGCGGGCCACCTCACGGCCGGCTCGACCCGCCAGGAAGCCCTCGTGGCGATTCAGGACGTCGCGGCCACCGCCCTCCACCTGACCGGCCTCGAACCTCCCAGGCAGGTCGTGGGCCGTCCCTGGCAGCCGGGCGGCCCGGGCGCCCTCACCGCTGGGGATCGGGTGGCCGACCTGGCGGACGCCGACCTGGCCAGCCAGGTCCTCATGCAGGTCCGCGGCCCCTTCTTCAGCGTCTTCGTCGCGGTCCAGCTCCTCTTCTACGCCTTCGCCGCCCTGGCCCTGCGCCGCCGCAGATCAGCCACCCCCACGGGCACGACCGGAGCGCAAGCCCCCGCAACCGACCCGGACCGCAGAACGCCATCAGCGGGAGCGGACGCGTCGCTACCGGCCAACACCGCGAGGCCGAGCACCACCGACGGCACCTCAGAGCACACCACCGGCGGCGGTCTCTCGGGGGCGCACTTCCCCAGGGACCTGGCTGAGTCGCGGTTGATGGTCACCGTGCAGGTCGTGTCCGTGATGAGCGGCGCCATCGCCGTCGCCACCTTCCTGGCGCAGCTGGTGCCGTGGTGGAGTCTGCCCGCGCCGATGGCCGCGCTCATCGTCACGATCGTCGGCATGGCCGGCCTGATCACCGGCCTCGCCTTCGCGGGGCCGTGGCGCGCGCACGTGCTGGGCCCGCTGACCGTGGTCGCCCTGGTGACCTCGGTCGCGATGCTGGTGGACGTCATGACCGGCTCCCACCTCCAGGTGAACGCCGTCTCCGGCTACGAGCCCGTGACCGGCGGCCGGTTCTACGGTTTCAGCAACATCGCCTTCGCCATCTACGCCACGGGCACGATCCTCGGCCTGGCGGGTGTCGCCCAGTGGCTGCGGGAGAAGGGCGCGCCGCGGCCGGCGTGGCTGGGGGTGTGTGTGCTGTACGGCGGGCTGGCGGTGTTCGCGGACGGGTCGCCCGCGTGGGGGGCGGACTTCGGCGGCGTGCCGGCGTTCGTCGCGGGGCTGTCGGTGTTCCTCATCCTGCTGGCCGGGGGCCGTGTGTCGTTCGGGAAGCTGGTGGTCATCGGCCTGGCCGGGACCCTGCTCATCGGCGGCATGTCGGTCGCCGACTGGCTGCGCCCGGCCGGGGAGCGCACGCATCTCGGCACGTTCGTGCAGCAGGTCATCGACGGTCAGGCGTGGACGGTCATCGGCCGTAAGTTCGGCGCGATGGTCGGGGTGACGGTGGGGAACTGGTCGCTGACGCTGCTCTCGCTGGTGGCGCTGGCGTTCCTGTTCCTCGTGCTGGCCCGGCCGTCGCGCTGGGGGGCGTCGGCGCTCTGGCAGGCGTACGCGCTCGCGCCCGCGCTCCGGGCCGGTCTCTTCGGGGCGCTGACCTGCGCGTTCATCGGGTTCCTGATGAACGACTCGGGCATCGCCATCCCGGCGATGGCGCTCACGGTGGCGGTGCCCCTGACGCTGGCGTCGTGCGTACGCGCCCTGCAGCTCGCCAGGCCCACCACAGCAGCGCCGCCGTCAGCGCCAGGAGCAGCCACGGGACGACCTGGGCCCGCACGACGGTCCTGAGCAGCCATTCCAGCTCGGCGGGCTGGGCGACGACCCGCGCGGGCAGGTAGGCCAGCGACAGCACCAGCAGGTGCACGACCAGGAACCGGTCCACGGCGGAGGCGGCGGTCAGCGCGAGCACCCCGAAGGCCAGCCCGTGGTACCAGGGCAGCACGTACGGCGAGGCGAACAGGTAGGCGACCACCAGCACCCCGGCCACGACCACGGCCGCCTGCCCCCCTTCGCCCGACACTGCGAACAGCCCCCGCGAAGCACGTCCAGGAGCGGCGAGAACCGACCGCGGGACCAGGCGGAAGAGCGACCAGGCCAGCAGGCAGAACAGCAGCAGGAAACCGGCCT
This sequence comes from Nonomuraea sp. NPDC049649, assembly GCF_040675175.1. NCBI lineage: Bacteria > Bacillati > Actinomycetota > Actinomycetes > Streptosporangiales > Streptosporangiaceae > Nonomuraea > Nonomuraea sp. NPDC049649. The sequence continues at coordinate 199,684 of NZ_JBFAOH010000008.1, read as the reverse complement.
GGATCTCGCCCCGGTAGGCGCTGCCGGTGCCGACGGTCGACTGGAGCCAGCCCTGGCCGAGCTTCCAGAACGAGGCGTGCGAGATCGACCTGCTGGTGCGGGTCACCGGGCCCAGCGCGTCGAAGCCCACCACGGCGTAACCGGCGGCCGCCACGGCCAGCGCGACCCCGGCCATCAGCACCAGCCGGCGGGGGTCTCGGCGCAGCTCCCAGGCGGGGCCGAGGGCGACCAGCCCGGCGTTGAGCTTGATGGCGACCCCCAGCCCGAGCAGGGCGCCCCCGATCACGGGCCGGGACCGGGCCAGGAGGGCGGCGACCATGCAGGCGATGGCCAGGGTGTCGACGTGCATGCCGGCGACGAGCTGGTAGAGCAGCAGGGGGTTGACCGTCCACAGCAGGGCGGCCCGCGGGCGGGCGACCGGGTCGTCGCGGACGAAGCGGTCGATCAGCAGGCCGGTGGCGATGAAGGCGGCGGCGTTGACCAGGGCCAGCAGGAAGATCGTGAGCCGGACGGAGTCGCCGGCCAGCCAGCTCGCGGCGAAGTGCACGGCGGTGGCCACCGGCCCGTAGACGGAGGGCTCCTCACGCCACGGGTCCTCCACGGCGTCGGCGACGGGATCGCCGGGGAGGTCGCCGGCGCCGTGGGTGTAGGGGTCGATGCCGAGCGCCGCCAGCCGCCCGTATCCGGCGTAGTTGAGATGATCGCCGGACCCCGACGGCGGCAGGAAGGCGAGCAGCCCGGCGGCCAGGCAGCCGAGCAGCACCAGCGAGCGCGACAGACCGGCGGGGAAGGACGCGGGCGGCACCGCCAGCGCGGCCAGGAGACCGAGCCCGCCGAGCACCAGCGCGGCCGCGCCCAGGGAGACCACCAGGTAGGGGTGGGGGTCGGCGCCCAGCGACCAGGGCGGCTGCCAGCCGGGCCCGGGCAGGGCCGGGACCATGGCGGACGTGCCGAGCACACCGATGAGGGCCGTCAGCAGGATCGAGGCGGCGATGCAGGCCAGGGCAGGCCGCATGAGCCGGTGAGAGGCGCCGGCCCGCGTCTCCGAAGTCACCCGTGAATTCCAGCACACCCGCCGCGGAACTCCATCCGCCCGTCCCCAGCCTGTGGATAAGTCAGCGCCGGGGGCGCAGCTTGGCGAGGTTCTCGGCCACCACGGGCTCGCGGGTGGCCAGGGCCAGGGCGACGTCGCGGAGCTGCCTGGCCCGGTGGAGCTGGGAGCGCCAGTCGGACCCGGTCGCCCGGTGGGCCATGTCGACCTCGACCTCGACGACGCGGAACCCCTTGCGGAGCAGGTCGATGGTCAGGGCCGTCTCCACGCCGAAGCCGTGCGCCAGCGGCCGGGCGGCCTCGAACGCCTCCCTGGTGAGGCAGCGCTGGCCGTTCAGCGGCTGGGTCGCCTCGAAACCGGTCGCGCGGCGGATGCCGTCGCGGGACAGCCGGACGACGATGCCGTGCCCGGCGAGCTTGACCCGGTTGGCGAAGACGGCGATGGTCATGTCGGCCTCGCCGGCGCGGACGGGCTCGGCTAACGCGGCCGCGGCCTCGGCGGTCCCGGCGAGGTCGGCGTCGAGGAAGAGCAGATGACGAGGGGCGCCGTCGCCGTCGAGGAGGCGCACCGCCTCGGCGCCCGTCTCCATCGCGGCCGCCTTGCCGCGGTTGCGGCTGTGGCGGACGACCTTCGCCCCCGCCGCCCTGGCGACCCGGCCCGTCTGGTCGGTCGAGCCGTCGTCGACCACCACGACGAGGTCCACGCCGGGCAGGTCCAGGGCCGAGCCGACCGTGAGGCCGATGCGCTCGGCCTCGTTCTTGGCCGGGATGACGACCGCGGTGTCTCCTGCCGTCATGACTTCTCGGCGCTCAGGAACTCCTGCGGCACCTCGTCGTGCACGGTGAAGACCGAGTCGAGCCCGGTGACCTGCAGGATCTTCTGCACGGCGGGACGGGGCGCGGCCACCTCCAGGGTGCCGCCCCGCTCCTTCATCCGCTTGAGCGCGGACAGCAGGACGTTCATCCCCGTGGAGTCGCAGAAATCCACGGCGGACATGTCGATGACCACGCGGCCGGGCCCCTCCTGGAGCAGCCGGGTGAACTCCGACTGCAGGTGGGGTGCCGTATAGAGGTCGATTTCACCGGCGATCACGACGAGTGCGTGGCCGGCATGTGATCGAGTCGAGACCTTGAGCTCCACAAAGGCAGGCTAGCGGCGCCGAGGCGCCGGGTCACGTTGTCACGCCGATACGTGAACGAAGGCATGAATCACGAGGTCGGTTCCGGCTGCGCACGAGAGTGGCCGTTTGGGCTCCACGAAGACGGAGAGTAGGCGAAACTTGACGGTACGCCACCACGGCGGCAGGAGACACAGGAGGAGGCTGGGCGAGCTCACGGGCCCGACGACCTATGAACACAGACCAACCTGAAGATCCCCAGCGCCGCAAGCTCCGCGAACAGCTGGAGACGATTCTCATCCGCAGCGGTAAGGCGACCTCCTGGCACGACGAGGCGGTCCGCCTGCGCGGGCTGGTCAACCATGAGGGGTACGTCCCCGTACGCACGAAACTGGCCGGTGAGGACCTCGACTTCCTCGCCGGCGCCCGCGACGAGCTGCTCAGGTTCGCCGAGCTGGGGCTGCGCCTGCTCGACCTGCACCAGCCGCGCGACGCGGGCGGCATCACCAGCGACGCGGCGCATCCGATCCTGCGGTGCCGGAGCTGCATGTGGAGATGGCCCTGCCCGACATTTCGTGCGATGTCGGAGTCGTTCGGCGCCAGCCCCGAATCCCTCCTCCCGGAGCCCGCCTGACCCGCGTCACCCCGCGTCCTCCAGCGGTTGATACCGATAGCCGACCCCCCACACCGTGACGATCCTGCGCGGCTGGGCCGGGTCGGCTTCGACCTTCTCGCGCAGGCGCCTGACGTGCACCGTCACCGTGGACGAGTCGCCGAACGACCAGCCCCACACCTGGTGGAGCAGCGCCGCCCGGCCGAACGCCTGCCCGGGGTTGCGCATCAGGTAGGCCAGCAGGTCGAACTCGCGGCCGGTCAGCATCACCTCCACGCCGCCCAGCCGCACCTCGCGGGCGTCCACGTCCACCACCAGGTCGGCGTCGCGCAGCACGCCGGTGCCGCCCACGACGGCGCCACCCCGGGCGCGGTCCAGCACCGACCGCACGCGCAGCGCCAGCTCACGCGGGCTGAACGGCTTGACCACGTAGTCGTCGGCGCCCGTCTCCAGCCCGGCCACCCGGTCGATCTCCTCGCCGAGCGAGGTCAGCATGATCACCGGCACCGGCGGGCGCTCCCCGCACACCCGCAGCGCGTCGAGCCCGGCCGGGGTCACGTCGAGCACCATCAGGTCGGGCGGCCTGGTCAGCGCCCGGCGCAGCTCCTCCGCGCCGTCGCCCACGCACTCGACGTCGTGACCGTCGCGTTCCAGGTAGCGCGCGACCACTTCGGACACGGCCGGGTCGCCGTCGACCACCAGGATGCGGGTTTTCACCTCTTTACGGTACGGCGTCAGCCTCGCACGGGGCAGTGTCACGACGTACGGTGGCTTCATGGGTCGAGTCATCATGCTCGTGGCGGGCGCGCTTCTGGCGCTTTTCGTGCTGTTCACCTTCATCATCCCGGCGCTGTTCGGGCTGCTGAAGGTCGCGCTGATCATCGGAGTGATCGCTCTGCTGGTCTTCATCGCCGTCACCGTGGTCGGTAAGTCGTCGTCGCAGTGACGGTCTTCCTGTTCGATCCCTGGCTCATCGCCGTCACGACGGTGGCGGTCCTGCTGCTCGTCGCGTGGGCGGCCAGGCTGCTGCCGGTGGCCGGCGGTGAGCCGTCCGGGTTCCCCCTGGTGTACGCGCGACGCACCGCCTTCCAGCGTCAGCGCGATCCCGGCGCGGCCGGGAGACCGAGGCCGCGAGCTCCCGCACCGCACCCCGCTTCCGGTTAGCGGGGTTCGACCCGAGCCCCGAAGGTCTCCGCGGGAGAAGGGCTCATGATCGATTCATTGGTCTCGTTCGTCATCGGCATGTCCGGGGGCCACGCCGCCCTCGGCATCGTGCTGTTCACCCTGGCCGTGCGGCTTCTGCTGCTGCCGCTGGGCATCCGGCAGGCCCGCAGCGCCCGGGTCAGGGAACGGCTCGCGCCCCGGATGCGCGAGCTGCGCAAGCGGTTCGGCCGCGATCCGGAGCGGCTGGCCAGGGAGACGTCCGCGCTGTACGCCAAGGAGGGCAGCTCGCCGTTCGCGGGGATCCTGCCGGGGCTGGCGCAGCTGCCGTTCGTGTGGCTGATGTTCCGGGTGGCCACGCACCCGACCGCGCTGGCGGGCCATGACCTGTTCGGGGCGCCGCTCGGGCAGCAGGTCGCGGCCGTGGCGGCGCATTACGGTCTGGTCAGCGTCCCATTTTCGGTCTTCGCTCTGGTGCTGGTGCTGATGGCCGTCGTGGCGTGGCTGTCGTCCCGTACGGTCAGAGCGTCGCTCACAGAAGATCAGCCGGAGTTCATGCGGAAGGCGGCACCGCTGCTGCCGTTCGGCTCACTGCTGGCCGCGGCGGTGCTCCCCCTGGCCGCCGGGCTCTACCTGCTGGTCTCCACCGCGTGGACCGCGGGAGAGCGCGCCGCGCTCGCTACCCGGCCTCTTTGAGCGCGGGCACCTGCCCGTTCAGCTTCTCTTTGGGCGCGGGCAGGATCGCCCACACCGTCGTCGTGTCGCCGTCGTGCCGCACGCCCCAGCTCTCCGCCACGTACTCGACAATGCCCAGGCCACGCCCGCCGAGCGAGGACAGGGCCGGCCGGCCCGCCCTGGGCTCGGTGGCCGCACCCCCGTCGCTGACCGACACCTCGATGTGATCACCGCTGCGCAGCCAGGACACCCTCACCATCCCCGATGGCAGCGGGTGCGCGTGCCGCAGCGCGTTGCTGAGCAGCTCGCTCACCACCAGCACGGCGTCGTCGATCGCGTGGTGAAAAACCCCGCAGTCGTGGAGATCGGAGCTGAGACGCTGGCGGGCGACGGCGACGCTGGACGGCGCGTACGGCAGCAGCACCACGCTTGACACACCCACCTCCCCGTCTCCCAGTGCCCCCCGCGGAAGCACCCCCGGTACGACCGAAATGCCCCGTTACTCAATCCCAGAAACCGCATCTCGATCACAGCTTGTACACATCGGACGATAGATCAGGGCATCCGTGACCACCTCGTTACCGCACCGGTGTGTCGGATCCGATAGTAGAAGCACACCTGAGCTGGAGCTTCATCCGGGTCCCTCCTGTGGGACGGGGATGCGCGCTCACGTCGCCGCCCTGCGCCCTGGCCAGGCTCCGCACGATGTAGAGCCCGAGCCCGACGCCGCCGAACCTCCGGCGGTCGCCGGCGTCGACTTGGACGAACCGTTCGAAGATCCGCTCCCGGTCGGCCGGCGCGATCCCCACGCCCTCGTCGTCGACCACCACGACCACCCGGCCGTCCTCGCACCAGGCGCCGACGCGGATCAGGCCGCCCTGCGGCGAGTACTTGAAGGCGTTCTCCAGAAGCTGATCGAGCACGATGTCGGTGGCCAGCGGATCGCCCATCACCTTCGGCAGGCCGGGCGCGATCTCCACCTCTAGCCGGTGCTTGTCGGACAGCACCGGCAGCCCGAGCGTGGCCGCGTCGAGCCGCTCGGCCAGGTCGAACGGCTCATCCCTCACCACCTGCTCCTCCGCCCCGGCGCGGGCGCCCAGGAGCAGGTGGTCCATGAGGCTGCCGAGCGACTTGGCCCGCTCGGCGATCGTGTGCACGGCCGAGCGCCGCTCGGCGTCGGTCAGCTTGTCCCAGCGGGCGTCGAGCGTGCCGGCGAAACCCCGCACGACCGTGATCGGAGTGCGCAGCTCGTGGCTGGTGGTCGCCAGGAACAGGTCCTTGGCCTCCTCCAGCTCCTTGGCGGCGGTCACGTCGCGGAAGTCGACGACCAGCTCGCCCGTCTCCTCGATGCGCGCGCACACCACGTCCAGCCACCGCCCGCTGGGCAGCTGGTAGGTGACCTTCTCGCCGGGCGCGGGCAGCGGGAACGGCGGCGGCGCGCCGGCCGCCTCCTCGGCGGGGACGGCGGTGAGCCGGGCCGCGGCCGGGTTCCACCGCAGTACCCTCCCCTCGCCGTCGAGCACCGCTATGCCGTCGGCGCTGGCGTCGAAGACGGCCCGCTCGTGCGCCCGCTGCCGCACCGCCTCCTGGTAGGCGACCGCGTTGCCGACCGCGATCCCGGCGTGCCCGGCCAGCAGCTCCAGCAGCTCCAGCTCGACGTGGCCGGGCTTGCGCCGGGCGAAGAGCGCGTACAGAGCGCCGTACGGACGACCGCCGACGGCGGCGAGGCCGAGCGCGATCGTGTGCAGGCCGGGCAGCCGCGCCCACATCAGCCCGTCCAGCCCGGCGGACTCCAGCAGCACGGTCTTGCCGGTGCGCAACAGGGTGCCGACCAGGCTGGAGTGCAGGTCGGTGGTCGCGTCCTTCAGCGACGGCGGCAGCCGGTAGGTGCTGACCAGGCGCAGCCGGTCGCCCTCGATGAGCACGAACCCGCCCGCGTCCGCCCCGGTCAGCTCGGTGAGGCTGGCCGAGATCCGGTCGAGCACGGCGGGCAGCTCCAGCTCGGCGTTGATGTCGCCGACCACGTCGGTGAGCCTGCGCACCAGCCTGGCCCGGCGCGCCATCCGGTTCTTGGCGGCGTGCTCGGCCTGCACCAGGTGGTACACGCAGACGTATCCGGCCGTCGCCGCGCCCACGCGCAGCGCGCTGATGTCGGCCCGCACCTCCAGCACGGTGCCGTCGGCCCGCGCCCGCTTGGTGCGCAGCGACACCTGCTCGCCGGTGCGGACCCGCTCCAGGGCCGCGTGGTGCTCGGCCGCCAGCTCCTCCGGCACGATCGGCGCCCGGCGCCCGAGCACGTCGGCGGCGGGCCAGCCGAACAGCGCCTCGGCGGCGGCGTTCCACACCAGCACCGTCTGGTCCCGGTCGATCGCGACCACGGCGTTGGGCGAGCTGTCGAGCACCGCGCGGGCCATCTCGTCGTCACTGGCAGCCCTTGCGTCCCCCACGAGTCCATAGTGCCCCCGGCGTGGCGCTCGCGTCGGGCGATCCGTCCGATACGCTGCGGTCACGGCTTTTCGTGACGGGGTGGAGGTGAGGGAGTGTCGGGCGATCTCGAAGCCCTGTTGCGGGTGACGTCCGACACCTATCGCGGCGACGGCCAGCTCGACGTCGCGTTCGGCACGTACGACGGCGCGGTCGGCCAGTTGGTGCTCGCGGTCACCGCGCGCGGCATCGTCGCCTGCAGCTACGAAGAGGAGCACGTGGTCTTCGAGCGGGTGTCCGAGCGGGTGGGCAGGCGCATCGGCGCCGACGCGCGGCGGCTCGACCCGGTCCGGCGCGAGCTCGACGCCTACTTCTCCGGCCGGCTCCGCGCCTTCTCCACCCGGGTCGACCTGACCCTGGCCACGCCGTTCGCCCGTACGGTGCTGCAGAAGACGATGGCGGTCCCGTACGGCACGACCACCACGGTGGGGCAGATCGGCGAGCTCATCGGCAGGCCGCGCGCGCTGCGCGCGGTCGGCAACGCGCTCAGCGCCAACCCCGTCCGCGTGGTCGTGCCGTGTCACCGGGTGGTCCGCGACGACGGCGAGCCCGGCGACTACGCGGGCGGCGCCGACGCCGCGCGCCGCCTGCTCACGATCGAGCGGCGCGGCGCCTGACCAGCCCGATCAGCAGCGTCATCAGGGCCGCGACGATGGCCGCGCCGAGCGCGCCGTTCATCCACGGCTCCCTGGTGAAGCCGATGACGTCGCGCACCCCGGCCCAGAAGCCGTCCCACGCGGCGACGGTCGGGGTCGAGGTGGTCAGCCAGTACGCGGCGAACCCGAACGCCCACGGCACCAGCATCGACCAGCGGGCGGGGGCGTCCTCAGAGGTGTTCCACCCGTCCGCGCGGCTGAACAGGAAGTAGTCGACGGCGAGCACCGCGAACATCGGCACGAACACCGCGCCGATCACGCCCAGGAACGCACCGTACGACGTTACGTCCACCACCAGGGCGATGGCGACGGTGAGCACGCCGATCACGACGCTGATCACCCGGCGGTCGGCGCGCGGCATGAGGTTCTGCAGCGAGACGGTCGTCGAGTAGACGTTGGCGAACGACTGGTCGGCCTCGCGCAGCACCAGGACCGCGAAGAACATCGCGCCCAGCGGGGCCATCACGAACGGCGTGAACACCGCCGTGCTGTCGGCCGCCACCGCCTGCGCGCCGGCGATCGCGACCGCGTACACGCCCAGCCCCAGGCAGGCGACCTGGGCGAGCGTGTACCCGCCGACCACGCCGGTGAAGGCGGCCCGGCTGGACCTGGAGTGGCGGGCGAAGTCGGCGGCCAGCGGCACCCACGACACCGACAGCGCGATCACGTAGTCGACGGCCGGGGCGAACGCCTCCCACGATCCCCCGGTCTGCGGCTGGGCGTCGCCCAGGAACCGCACGCTGAACCAGATCATCGCGATGATCACCAGGACGGTGATGTAACGCCGGATCAGCCGGATCGCGCCGAGCGGCCAGATGCTCAGCACGGTGGTGATCACCCCGGCGACGAGCACCCAGACCGCGTACGGGACCGTGTCGCCGAAGATGGCCAGGGCTCCCTGGGCGATCACCCAGAGCTCGAACGCGCCCCAGCCGACCATCTGGATGATGTTGAGCACGGTGGGGAAGTAGGACAGCCGCGCCCCGAACAGCCCGCGCAGCAGCACCATCGCCGGCTTGCCGGTCTGCGTGCCGGGGATCGCGGCCAGGCCCACCATGGTGGTGCCGATCAGGCTGCCGACGACGGTGGCGACCAGGGCCGCCGTCACGGTCAGCGGTGCTCCCCCGAGCGGGTCGATCAGGAACAGCGCCCCGGAGAAACCGAGGAGGCTGACGGCGAGGTTGGCCCAGAGCGCGCCCTGGTCGAGCACCCCGAGCGTCTTGGGCGCCTCGCCCTCAAGGGTCAACGGAACTTCGTCGCCGTGGACGGCATGCGACATCGCGCACTCCCTACGCCGGCATTACCCGGACAGGTTCGTGCGGTCGGCAGCGGCGTCAGCTGCCCTCTCAGCCCGGTTGCCCCGAGCTCCCGCGGTGGACGATCGGCCGGAGATCACCTCCGGCGCGCGCCCCCATGATGCATGATTCGTCTGATTTGGGCCAGTCGGGGGTCGATCTCGGGCGTCAGGCCACCATCGGGGGCAGGCCCGTCTCGCTGACCATCGGGCGCTTGGCGTACTCCCAGGCCTGCATGCCGCCGCCCACGTTGACCGCCTCGTGGCCGAGGTGGTTGAGCCAGGCCGCCACCTGCAGCGAACGGCCGCCGACGCGGCACACGACGTAGATCGGGCGGTCCGTGGCGATCTCGCCGACGCGCGCCTGGATCTCCGTCATCGGGATGTGGACCGCCCCGGGCGCGTGGCCCGCCACCCACTCGTCCTGCTCGCGCACGTCGAGCAGGTAGGCGTCCTCGGGCACGTCGCGGACCTCGACCTCGGGAACCCTCATGCGCCCATTCTCCCCTGTCACCGGACCACGGGAGCCCAGCCACGCACCACCACCGGGTTACGGCGCCGCGCGGAGAGCCTGGACACGCGGCGGTCGGTGAGGGGTGTGCCGCCGGTCCGGCAGGGTCACCGCTACTTGAGCAGCCGGGACATCCTGCGGTCGGCGAGCGGCTTGCCGCCGGTCTGGCAGGTGGGGCAGTACTGCAGCGAGGAGTCGGCGAAGGACACCTCGCGGATCGTGTCGCCGCAGACCTCGCACGGCTGGCCGGTGCGGTTGTGGACGCGCAGCCCGGACTTCTTCTCCGCCTTGAGCTCCCCCGCCGCCAGGCCGCGGGCCCGTTCGACGGCCTCGCGCAGCGTGGTCACGATGGCCTCGTGCAGGTCGGCGATCTGCGCGTCGGTCAGCGTCGCGGCGATCTTGAAGGGGGACATCTTCGCGGCGTGCAGCACCTCGTCGGAGTAGGCGTTGCCGATGCCGGCGATGACCTTCTGGTCGCGCAGCAGGCCCTTGATCTGGGTGCGGTTGCCGCCGATGATCCGCTTGAGCGCGGCGACGTCGAAGGAGGGGTCGAGGGGGTCGGGGCCGAGCGCCGCGACACCCGGCACTTCGTCCGGATTTTTCACCACATAGACGGCCAGCCGCTTCTGCGTCCCCGCCTCCGTCAGCTCGAACCCCGGCGCCCGCCCGTCATCGCCCGCCGCCAGCCTCACCCGTACAGCCAGCGGCCCCTTGCCCGGGCGGACCGGCCTGGCGCCCGACAGATCGTCGCGCCAGCGGAGCCAGCCCGCCCTGGCCAGGTGGATGACGAGGTGGAGGCCGTCGCAGTCGAGGTCGAGGAACTTGCCGTGTCTCGCCACGCCGGTGACGGTCAGCCCGCCCAGCGCCGTCACCGGCGGGTCGAACGTCTTCAGCGCCTGGAAGGCGACCACGTCCACGCCGGCGATCGTGCGCCCCACCGCCCGCTCGTTCAGGAACGCGGCGAGCGACTCCACCTCGGGAAGTTCCGGCATGCTCCCAGACTACGCGGCGTCACGGCACGTCCCAGAACGCCAGCTCGTGCGCCATCGCCTCCCTGAACATCGCCTCGGCCCGGTCCGGGTCGGGGTCGATCTCGTCCAGCATCTCCCCGATCCGCACGGCCAGCGCCGCGAACGCCGGGTCCGCGTACGTGTCGACCCAGGCCCGGTAGCGCGGCTCCGACGGCGGGTTCTCCGCCAGGATCCGCCCCAGCGTCGAGTACCCCCACGTGCACGGGTACAGCGCCGCCATCCCGTCCTCGTACGAGTCCGCCGCGTCCAGCAGGAACCGCGTGTACGCCTCGCAGGCCGGTCCCTTCACGGCCCCTTCCAGATCGGCGCCGAACTCCGCCGAAAGCGAACGGTGTAACTTCAGCTCGTCGTGATAGGTCGAGTGGGCCAGGTCCACCAGGTAACCCACGTGCGAGTCCGGGGCCTTCGAGGCCAGCTTCGAGAAGACCCGCACGTAATCCAGCAGGTAGAGGTAGTCCTGCTCCAGCCAGGACCGGAACACCGGCTCGGGCAGATCGCCCCGGCCGATGCCCACGACCGTGGGGTGGGCGAGCTGATCCTCCAGCAAGGTACGCCCGACAGCGTGCAGCTTTTCCGAGATGGTCATGTACGCACGTTACTGTCGGGGGATGAGTGTGACGATCGCGGAGGAGATCCTCCTTCTCGCTTTCGGCGAGGACGACGGCAGGCAGTTGCTCTCCGCCATCCAGCTCGACCCCGCGGTGGCCGGGGCCGTCCTGGCCGAGCTGGCGCTCCACGAGCGCATCGCGCTGCGGGACAAGAAAGTACGGGTGCTGAACCCGGCCCCGGTGGGCGACGAGGAGCTCGACGCCGCGCTGGCCCGCATCGCGGCCAGCCCCAAGGCGCACCGCCCCGCCTGGTGGGTGCAGCAGCTCCAGTCGGACAAGCTCCGCGTCCGCCTGCTGACGCGGCTCGTCGGCGCGGGCGTGCTCGCCGAGGAGCGCGGCCGGGTGTTCGGCATCTTCCGCACCACCCGCTGGCCCGAGCTCGACGGCCGCGTGGAGTCGCGCGTACGGGAGCGGATCGCCGGCGCGCTGGCCGGGACCGAGCCCGACCCGCGCACCGCCGTGCTCATCGCGGTCATGCACGCCGCCAAGCTCGACCGCAAGGCGTTCCCCGGCGCCGACAAGCAGCGGATCAAGCAGATCGCGTCCGGCGCGTGGGAGGCCGAGGCCGTGGCGCAGACGATCGCCGCCATCAACGCGGGCGTCTCGATCGCCGTCACCACGGCCGCCATAACCGCCGCGACCTAAATCACCGTCACCGCCGTGACCTAGTTGCCGGCGTCGATGATCTCCTTCGGGACCGGCTTGTCCGCGGCCAGCGCGTCGAACAGCTCCAGGGCCTTGGCCCGGTCCCACTTGACGGCCTGGCCGCCGGCGACGATCTCGGTGCCGCCGAAGGGCACCACCGTGGTCACCGGGCTGTCGCCCATCGCCAGGCCCAGCGAGAGCATGTCGAACACGCCGGTGTCCTCGTCGACCGCGACCGCCTCGGTGGCGCTCATCGCCAGCGGGATCGAGGTGAACGGGTTGATCAGGGTGCCGGGGCTGGCCGCCTTCTTCACCACCGCGCTGAGGAACTGGCGCTGCCGCTTGGTGCGCTCGTAGTCGGGCAGCGCGCCGCCCTTGCGGGTGCGGACGTAGCCGAGCGCCTGGGCGCCGTTGAGCGTCTGGGTGCCCTTCTTGAGCTTCAGGCCCGCCTTGGGGTCGTTCACCGCCGCGCGGACGTTGATCTCGACGCCGCCGACGGCGTCCACGATGTCGACGAACCCGGCGAAGCCGATCTCCATGTAGTTGTCGACGCGGAGCCCGGTGACGGTCTCGACGGTCTGGACCAGGAGCCTGGGCCCGCCGATCGCGTAGGCGGCGTTGAGCTTGTTGCGGCCGTGGCCGGGGATGGAGACCGCGGAGTCGCGGGGCAGGCTGACCAGCGTCGGCTTGTCTCCGCCCTCTGGCAGGTGGAGCAGCATCATCGAGTCGGTGCGCCGGCCCTCGCTGTTGCCGGTGGCCAGCTTTCTGCGCTGGCGCTTCGTCAGGCCCTCACGACTGTCGGAGCCGACCAGGAGCCAGTTGGTGCCCGGCGTGTCGTCCGGGCGGCCCTTGTAGTCGTCCAGGACCCCGCCCGGCAGCCCGCCGAGCCGCCCGTCGATCCAGAAGAGCAGCCCCGCCGCGGACAGCACCAGCACCACCAGCAGCGCGGCGATGATCTTGAAGATGGTGCCGCCGCGGATCCGCCGGCGCGGCCCCCGCGGCTCCCGCGGCCCTCTCGGCCCCGGCGGCTCCGAAGCCCGTCCTGAGCCCCCGCTCAGCGGCCTGACCGGGCTGCTGCCCGAGCGGCGCCTGCCGTACACCCGCGAACTCGACCGAGGCGCGTCGTCGGCGCCCTGCGGGAACTGGTGCGCCGGCGCCCCCGCCGCGCGCAGCCGGTCGTTCCGGGGCGGCAGCGGGCGGCGCTCACCTGGCGAGCGCATGGCCCGCGTCCGGTCGTCCTCAGACACTTGGCTCCTTCTTCCCATCGCTTTGCATAAACGCTACGCCCGACACCCGCACAGTGCAGTGCCTCAGCGGATGCCGCGCCAGGGAAAACTACGCAGAACCCGGGAGAGATGACCACCGGAAACACAGAGGCCGCCCACATCGTTAGTTTTAGCAACCAGACCTAGAGAAGGGATGATCGTGTCCACTGCGGACCCATGGAGTAGCCGCCCGTGCCGATGCACGGGTTCCCCTGAGAGCTCGCAGCGGTGAGCGCTTATCTGGGCCTCCTGGCCCTCTTCCTGCTCACCGCCGCGACGGGCTACTTCGTCGCCCAGGAGTTCGCCTTCGTCGCCGCCGACCGGGCCGTCCTGCGCGAGCAGGCCGCAGCCGGTGACCAGGCCGCGGAGAAGGCGCTGCGGGTGACCTCTCGCCTCTCGTTCATGCTGTCGGGCGCCCAGCTCGGCATCACCGTCACCGCCCTGCTGGTCGGTTTCCTTGCCGAGCCCGCCATAGCCGCGATCGTCCGGCCCTGGCTGACGGAGGCCGGGCTCCCCGACACCCTCATCACCGGCCTGTCCGTCGCCATCGGCGTGGGCGTGGCCACCGCGGTGCAGATGGTGCTCGGCGAGCTGGCCCCGAAGAACCTCGGCATCGCCAGGCCGGAGCCCGTGGCCAAGGCCCTGGCGACCTCCACCCTCGCTTACCTGGCCGTGGTCGGCCCGGTGATCCGCCTGTTCGACTCGGCCGCCACCGGGCTGCTCAGGAAGCTCGGCATCGACCCCGTCGAGGAGGTCGCCCACGGCGCCACCCCCGAGGAGCTCTCCCGCATCATCGAGGAGTCCAGGCAGGCCGGCGAGCTGCCGCCCCGGCTCTCCGAACTGCTGGAACGCGCCCTGGAGTTCGGCGACCACACGGCCGAGGAGATCATGGTCCCGCGGCCCCGCGTGGTCGCGCTCCGCACCGCCCAGCCGATCTCCGAGCTGGTGGAGACCATGCGCGGCTGCGGCCACACCCGCTACCCGGTGCTCGGCGACGACGGCGACGTGGCCGGCGTGGCCGGGGTGCGCGAGCTGCTCGCGTTCGGCACGGAGCAGGGCACGGTCGGCGACATCACCCGCCCGGCGCTGCTCATGCCCGACTCGCTGCCGCTGCCCGCGGTGCTCGACCGGATGCGCGTCGCGGGCGACGACATCGCCTGCGTCATCGACGAGTACGGCGACCTGGCCGGCGTCATCACCGTCGAGGACCTGGCGGAGGAGCTGGTCGGCGAGCTCGTCGACGAGAACGACCCCGACCCGCTGGGCGCCGTGCGCCGGCCGGGCGGCGTCTGGGAGGTGCCGGGCAGGCTGCGCCTCGACGAGGTCGAGCGGGCCACCGGCATCGCGCTGCCGGAGAGCGACGACTACGACACGCTCGCCGGCCTGATCCTGGCGGAGCTGGGCCGGATGCCCGAGCCCGGCGACACCGTGACGGTCCCGACCGTGGTCGAGCCCGACCTGTTCGCCGACGAGGACGACGGCGAGCACCTGGCCGAGCTGACCGTGATCTCGCTCGACCGGCGCGTGCCCGAATGGGTGCGCCTGACCCCCGCCCAGCAGCCCGCGGAGGCGACCCGATGACGATGATCCTGGTCAGCGTGGCCCTGCTGGTGTTCAACGCGCTGTTCGTGGCCGCCGAGTTCGCCTTCGTGTCCTCGCGGCGGCACCGCCTGGAGGAGATCGCGGCGGGCGGCAACCGGCTCGTCAGGATCGCGGCCAGGTCGGCCGCGGGCGGCAGCCGCCAGCTCTCGCTGATGCTGGCGGGCGCCCAGCTCGGCATCACGCTCTGCACGCTGGGTCTCGGGTACGTGACCGAACCGGCCATCGAGCACTACCTCGAACCGGTGTTCGCGGCCCTCGGCGTGTCCGAGGCGCTGCGCATGCCGATCGCGCTGACGATCGCGCTGGCGCTGGTGACGTTCCTGCACATGGTGGTGGGCGAGATGGCGCCCAAGTCGTGGGCGCTGACCCATCCCGAGCAGGCGGCGCTGCTGCTCACGCTGCCGTTCCGGGCCTTCACGTGGTCGATGCGGCCGCTGCTGTCGGCGCTCAACGGCCTGTCCAACCTGGGCCTGCGGCTCTTCGGCGTGCAGCCGCGCAACGAGCTGGCCACCACCCGGACGCCGGGCCAGCTCGCCCTGCTGGTCGGCGAGTCCGGCCGGATGGGCCTGCTCGACCGGGAGGAGCACGACCTGCTCACCCGGGCGCTGCGGTTCGAGGCCGAGGGCATCGAGCGGCTCATGGTGCCCATCGGCCGGGTCGTCACCGTACCTCCCCAGGCCGGCACGGCCGAGATCCGCCGTGTGGCGGCCCGCAGCGGCCACCTCAGGCTGCTCGTCAGCGACGGCGGCGAGGTGGCGGGCGTCCTGCACGCCCGCGACGCCCTGCTGGAGCCGGACCGTACGGCGGGCGAGCTCGCCAGGCCGGTGCCGAGGCTGCCCAGCCTCAAGCAGGTCCCCGAGGCCGTGGCGGCCCTCCAGGAGGCGCGGGCGCACCTGGCGCTGGTCGTCGGGGCCGACGGCACGGTCATCGGCATGGTGAGCCTGACGGACCTGCTGGGCCAGCTCCTGGACACCCGCACCCGGGCCGCCTGACCCCGTGCAGCAGGCCGGCGAGCGACTGACTCGCCGGCCTGCTCAGGTCATCCCCCGATCACCCTCTGGCCTCGCCACAGTCACCCTCTGGCGTCACCAGTCCCCCCGCGGCGCCGCCGAGGTCACCCTCTGGCGAGTACGGTCGCGAGCGGCAGCCGTCCGGCCAGGGTGGCGGGCACCGCCGAGGCCAGCACGGCCAGCAGCACGGCGACCCCGGCCGCGCCCAGCGCCCCCTCGACCGCGACCCGGGGCAGCTCGCTGGCGAGCACCGCGGCCGCCGCCAGCCCGGCCCCCGCCCCGGCCAGCCCGCCGAGCAGGCCGATCACCGCGCCTTCCGACAGCACCAGCCGGGCGACGGTCCGGCCCGACCACCCGGTGGCGCGCAGGGTGGCCAGTTCCGCGTCGCGCTCACGTACACCCAGGTAGAGCACGTCCGCCACGGCCAGCGCGCCGAGCGCGAACATGACGGCGATCGCCGCGTAGTCCGCCGGCCTGGCCTGCACCACGATGGCGTCCCCCAGCAGGGAGCCGACGACCCGGCCGCGGAAACCGTACGTGACCGCGAGCAGCACCGTCAGCGCGAAGACGCACACCGTCAGCGTGGCGGCCCCGAGCAGCGTGCGGCCCGGCATCCTGGCCAGCCCCGCGAGCGCCAGCCCGGTGACCCCGCGCGGCGAGCGGGCGCGGCGGGCGGCCCGCACCCCGGCCCGGACGGCGGCGATCGGCGGCACGGCCGAGGCCCGCCAGGCCGGGACCGCCCCCGCGGCCAGCGCCAGCAGCACCGCGGCGGGCACCGCGAGCAGCGCACGCGGCACCGAGACCTGCAGCCCGAACCAGGACGACAGCGGCACCGCGAGCGCAGCCGACAGCAGCCCGGCGACCAGCCCGACCACGCCCACCTCCCCCAGCACCGCGCCGAACAGCTTCCGCCGCGACCAGCCCAGGCAGGACAGCACGAGCGCCGAGCGGCGCCTGGCCGGACTCGCCGAGCAGGCCACGGGGCTGACGACCGTGGAGAGCGAGCAGGAACAGACCGGGTGAGATTCTGAACATCGGCTTCGCTACGAGCGGAACACGAGCCCGGCCCGGGAAGCGGTTTGAAAGCGAGCTGCAACCGGCCGGGCGTACTTTCTGCCGCGACAGGCCGACAGGTCGATGAAATGAGGAAGCCCCGGCTCTTGCGGACCGGGGCTCTCTTTCGCCAATGTTGGTCTGCCGATTTCATCAGCTTGACCGAGTGGGCGAGGAGGGATTTGAACCCTCACGTCCTTGCGGACACACGGACCTGAACCGTGCGCGTCTGCCGTTCCGCCACCCGCCCTTGTGGGTGCGCAGAAACATTAGCACGGAACAGCCACTGGTACTGAACCCGGATACGATCGCATAAGACACGTGAGCGGAGGAGCTGGGCGCCAGTGCCTGAGGAGCGCCGGGGGTCGCCGCCTCGTGGTTCGAGCGGAGACCGGGCGCCATGCGCGCTTGGGGGCCGCGATCATATGCACGGAGGAAGGGAGGTACCCGGTGGGAGTCCTTCAGCGCTTCGAGCGACGGCTCGAAGGCTTGGTTGAGGGGGCCTTTGCGCGGGCGTTCAAATCTGACCTTCAGCCGGTCGAGGTCGCCAGCGCAGTTCAGCGGGAGATGGACGAGCGGGCGGCGATCGTCGCCCAGGGCCGCACCCTCGTCCCGAACGACTTCGTGGTCGAGCTGTCCACGACCGACGCCGAGCGTCTCGAGGTCTACGCCGACAGCATCAGCCATGAGCTGGCCAACCTCGCCAGGGAGTACGCCAAGGAGCAGGGCTACTCCTTCGTGGGACCGGTCCGGGTCCGATTCGAGACGGCGGGCGACCTGGCGGTCGGCCTCTTCCGCATCAGGTCCGGCGTCATCCGCGGCGCGACGGTCGAGCAGGACGAGATCCGCCAGCCGGCGAGCGACCTGCCCCCGTCCCGCCCCAACGCGTTCAACGGGCGGCCCAGGCTGCTCGTCAGCACACAGGACGATCCGCAGGGCGACCGCTCCTACGAGCTCACCACGCCGGTGACCTTGCTCGGGCGCGGCACCGACTGTGATCTTCGCCTCGTCGACCCCGGCGTGTCCCGCCACCACGCGGAGCTGCGCGTCGAGGGTCAGCAAGTCGTCCTGGTCGACCTCGGGTCGACCAACGGCACCTTCGTCAACGGCCAGCCGGTACGCAGGATCGAGCTCCAGAACGGCACGCGAGTGACGCTGGGGCGCACGACTCTGGTGTTCCGGCGCGATTAGAGGTAGACAAACGGTCCATGTCCGAGCTCACGCTGCTGCTGATCCGGCTCGCGTTCCTGGCGGTGCTCTGGTTCTTCGTCATCGCCGCAGTCGGCGTGATCCGGACTGACCTGTTCGGGTCAGGTGCGGCTCCCGCCGGCCCGGGCAAGGGCGTCAAGCCCGCCAGGCCCACGGCCAAGCCCAAGAGCAGGAAGGGGGAGCCGCGCCAGCTCATCGTGACAGGTGGCCCGCTCCAGGGCACCACCATTAATCTCACGGAGACGCCCATCACCATTGGCCGGGCGAACGATGCCACGCTGGTAGTCACCGACGACTACGCATCCAGCCGGCACGCCCGGCTCTTTCCCCAGGACGGTCAGTGGATCGTGGAAGATCTCGGCTCTACCAACGGCACGTATCTCGACCGCTCGAAAGTCACCCGCCCGACCCCGGTGCCGCTCGGTGTTCCGATCCGGGTCGGCAAGACAGTCATTGAATTGCGCAAATGACCATCGCACTCCGCTACGCCGCCCGCTCGGACGTCGGCCTCCTCCGCGAAGGGAACGAGGACTCGGCGTACGCTAGCGGCCGCCTGCTCGCCGTCGCCGACGGCATGGGCGGGCACGCACACGGCGAGGTGGCGAGCTCCGTCGCCATCGCCGCGATGGCCTCTCTCGAAGAGGCCCAGCAGGGGGGTGACCTGCTCAACGCCATCGAGGCAGCGGTACGCGACGCCAATCGCAAGCTGCACGAGATGGTGGGACGGGATCCCAGCCTCAAAGGCATGGGCACCACGCTCACCGCCATGCTCTGGAACGGCACCCAGGTCGCGCTGGTGCACGTCGGCGACTCGCGCGCCTACCTGCTCAGACGCGGGGAGCTCTACCAGATCACCCATGACCACACGCTGGTGCAGCAGCTGGTCGACGACGGGCGGATCACTCCCGAGGAGGCCGCGACCCACCCGCAGCGCTCGATCCTGCTGCGGGCGCTCGACGGCAGCGGCGAGGTCGACCCCGACCTGACGCTCCGCGAGGCCCAGGTGGGCGACCGCTACCTGCTCTGCTCCGACGGGCTGTCGGGCGTGGTGAGCGCGGAGACGCTGCACGCCACGCTGACCCACCTCGACGACCCCGAAGAGGTCGTGCGCCAGCTCATCGACCTGGCCAACCGGGGCGGCGGGCCCGACAACATCACCTGCGTGATCGCCGACGTGCTGGAGGTCGCCGACGGCCAGCAGCCGCCCCCGGCGGAGGCCGCCATCGTCGGGGCCGCGGGGATGACGCGGCTGGCCGACGGCGAGGAGCCGGAGCCGGGGCGAGCGAGCGCGGTGACCGCTCCCCAGCCGGTCCTCAGCGACGACGACTTCGACGAGCCGGGCGCGAAGGCGTCCCGCAAGCCGGGCAGACGTCGCCGGGTGTGGCCCGTGCTGGTCACCGTGCTGTCCGTGGCCGTGGCCGCCTCGGGCATCGGCGGCTATCTCACCTGGAGATGGACGCAGGACCAGTTCTTCGTCGGGGCCTGGGCCGACGAAGTGGTCGTCTTCCAGGGCATCCAGCAGGAGGTGGGCCCCGTCCAGTTCTTCAAGGTGGCCCGCCACACCGGCAAGGCCGTGTCCCAGCTCTCGCCACCCGACCAGGCTTTGGTCAAGGACGGCATCGAAGTCGGCGATGTCGACGAGGGCCTCACTAAGATCAACACGCTGAAGTTCGCGGAGCCGACGCCGACCGCGAGCTCGTCGCCGTCTCCCACCCCCACAAGGACGAAACCTCAATAGATGAGTGAAGTGGCCGTAGCCCCCGTGCCGATGCCCGCCAAGCGGCGCATGGCCCAGCTCGCCATGCTCGCGTTCGCGGTCGCCATCACCCTCGGCGCCTACGCCAACGTCGGGCTGGCGATGGACGGGGAGATCCCCTCGGGCATGCTGACCTACGGCTTGAGCCTGGGCGGTCTGATGCTGGCCGCCTACCTCGTGCTCGCCAAGTTCGCCCCGTGGGCCGACCCGCTGATCCTGCCGCTGGTGACGCTGGTCAACGGTCTCGGCCTGGTGATGATCTTCCGGCTGTCCGAGACAAAATCCAAGCTGCCGTCCGCCACGCTGGCCTCGCCCAACACCCAGCTGCTGTGGTCGTTCATCGGCGTCGTGCTGTTCAGCCTCACCCTGATCTTCCTGCGTGACCATCGCGCACTGCAGCGGCTCACTTACACCGCCGGCGCGGCGGGGCTCTTCCTGCTGGTCTCGCCGCTGATCCCGTTCCTCGGCCAGGAGATCAACGGCGCGCGGATCTGGATCGGCCTCGGCGGGTTCCAGCTGCAGCCGGCCGAGTTCGCCAAGCTCGCGCTGGTCGTCTTCTTCGCGGGCTATCTGGTGGCCAAGCGCGACGTGCTCGCCCTGGCCGGCCGGCGGCTGCTCTTCATCGACCTGCCGCGCGCCCGCGACCTCGGCCCGGTGCTCATCACCTGGGGCATCAGCCTGGGCATCCTGGTCCTGCAGAAGGACCTCGGCTCGTCGCTGCTGCTGTTCGGCACGTTCATCGCGATGCTCTACATCGCCACCCAGCGCATCTCCTGGGTGATCATCGGCATCCTGCTCTTCCTGGGCGGCGCGATCCTGGCCGGCATGGTCTTCACCCACGTCCAGCAGCGCTTCGAGGTCTACCTCGACCCCGCGAGCAAGGAGCTCTACACTGCGGTCGGCGGCAGCGAGCAGCTCATGCAGGGCCTGTTCGCGATGGGGTCCGGCGGCATCCTGGGCACCGGGCTCGGCCAGGGCCACCCCGAGCTCATCCCGCTGGCCTTCTCCGACTTCATCTTCCCCGCCACCGGCGAGGAGCTGGGCCTGACGGGCGTGATGGCGATCCTCATGATCTACGCGCTGATCGTCCAGCGCGGGCTGCGGACCTCGCTCGCCGCCCGCGACCCGTTCACCAAGCTGTTCTCCGCCGGCCTGTCGTTCCTGCTGGCCTGGCAGGTCTTCATCATCGTCGGCGGTGTCACCAACCTCATCCCCCTGACCGGCCTGGTCACCCCGTTCATGTCACAGGGTGGTTCGGCGCTGCTGGCCAACTGGATCCTCATCGCGCTGCTCGTCCGCATGTCCGACGCCGCGCGCCGGCCGCCGCCGCAGGCGATCCAGAACGAAGGAATGACGCAGGTGTTCCAGCGATGAACCGTACGATCAAGCGCACGGCCGTCGCCTGCCTGGCGATGTTCGGGCTCCTGATGATCAACGTGAACATCCTCCAGGGCGTCCGCGCGCAGAGCCTGAGCGACGACGCCCGCAACACCCGCAACTTCTACGACCGGTACGCGGTGCAGCGCGGCCGGATCACGGCGGGCGGCGAGGTCATCCTGGCCCAGTCGAAGGAGACCAAGGGCGACTTCCGGTTCGTCCGCGAGTACCCGGAGGGCCGCCTCTACGCGCACGTGACCGGGTTCTTCTCGCCGGAGAGCGAGTCCGCCATCGAGCGCAGCGAGAACTCCCTGCTCGACGGGTCCAGCGCCGACCTGCTGCTGCAGCGCGGCATCGACCTGTTCACCGGCGAGCCGACCCGGGGCGCGAACGTCGACCTGACGATCGACCCCGCCGCGCAGAAGGCGGCCTTCGACGCGCTGCGCCAGAGCGGCAAGCGCGGCGCCGTGGTGGCGCTCGACCCGAAGACCGGCGGCATCCTCGCCATGGTCTCGCTGCCCACCTACGACCCGGCCGAGCTGTCGGGCACCGACAAGTCCGAGGTGTTCGCCCGCTACGACGAGCTGGCCCAGGACAAGAGCCAGCCGCTGCTCAACCGTACGATCGAGAACACCTACCCGCCGGGCTCGACCTACAAGGTGGTCACCGCCGCCGCCTTCCTGGAGGACGACCGCAGCCGGAGCGCCGACACCACCGTCGAGGCCCCGCAGGTGCTCGACCTGCCCAACACCACCGCCGACCTGCCCAACTACGGCGGCGCGGCGTGCGGCTCCGGCCAGGTCACGCTCCGCTTCGCGCTGGAGAGGTCCTGCAACACGCCGTTCGGCAAGATCGGCATCGACCTCGGCTACGAGGCGATGCGCGAGCAGTTGCAGAAGTTCGGCGCCGGAGAGCCGCTGGCCGTCCCGATGTCGGTCGCCAAGAGCGACTTCGGCCCGAAGGAGGACGCGGCGGCGGTCGCGCAGGCCGCCATCGGCCAGCGCAGCAACCAGATGACACCCCTCCAGATGGCCATGATCGCGGCCGGCATCGCCAACGAAGGCGTGGTCATGAAGCCCCACCTGGTCAAGAAGATCACCGACCCGAACGGCGACACGATCGACGAGACCAAGCCCGAGGAGTTCGCCGAGGCCGTCAGCGAGGAGACCGCCCGCGAGCTCACCGACATGATGGTCAGCGTCGTGACCAACGGAACCGCGAACCGCGCGCAGATTCCCGGCGTCCAAGTAGCTGGCAAGACCGGCACCGCCGAGACCGCTCGGGGCCAGCAACCGCACGCCTGGTTCATCTCGTTCGCCCCCGCGGACGACCCGAAGATCGCGATCGCGGTGATGGTCGAGTCCGGCGCCGTGCGCGGCGGCGGGGAGGCGACGGGCGGCGGGACGGCCGCACCGATCGCCAAGGCGGTGATGGAGGCGGTGCTGAGGTAATGAGGGCCGAGGTCATAGACGGCAACGAGCTGGATCATGCGGCTCGGTAACCGCTATCTCCTGATCTCCCGCATCGCCGCCGGCGGCATGGGGGAGGTCTGGCGTGCCCGCGACGAGCTGCTCGGCCGTGAGGTCGCGGTCAAGGTGCTCCACCGCCACATCCAGGCCGACCCCGCCTTCCGCGGCCGGTTCCGCAACGAGGCGCGCATCACCGCGGGCCTGGCCGACCCCGGCATCGCCCAGATCTTCGACTACGGCGAGCAGGCCGACCTGGCCTACCTGGTGATGGAGCTGGTGCACGGCGAGCCGCTGTCGGCCATCCTGGTCCGCAACGGCCCGCTCGGCGCCGAGGTCGCCCTCGACGTGCTCCAGCAGACGGCCCGGGCGCTGCACGCGGCCCACTCCTCCGGCGTGATCCACCGCGACATCAAGCCGGGCAACCTGCTGGTGACGCCCACGGGCACGATCAAGGTGACCGACTTCGGCATCGCCAGGGCCCTGGAGGCGGCCCCGGTGACGCAGACCGGCACCGTGCTCGGCACCGCCCAGTACGTCAGCCCGGAGCAGGCCCAGGGCCTGCCTCTCACGCCCTCGACCGACCTCTACTCGCTGGGCGTGGTGGCCTACGAGTGCCTGTCCGGCCGGGCCCCGTTCCACGGCGACAGCGCGGTGGCGATCGCGCTCCAGCACCTCAACGAGCCGCCGCCGGCGCTGGGCGCGGACGTGCCCGCCCCGGTCCGGGAGCTGGTCGCGGCGCTGCTGGCCAAGGACCCCGCGCACCGTCCCGCCTCCGCGCTGGAGGTGGCGGACCGCGCCTACGCGCTGCGCGGGTCGCTGGCGACGGGCGGCGCCGACCTCGGCTCGCTCACCGACCCCTCGGGCTACGCGGTCCGGGCGCGGCAGGAGGGCCAGGACACGCCCAAGACCCTCGGCGACGAGCAGGCGCTCACCGAACTGCAGGGGCCGCCGCGGCGCCGGTACGGGCGGGCGATGGCGACGATGGCGGCGGCCGGGACGGTCGCCGCAGTGGGATTCGGCGCCTGGGCGTTCGTCCCCGCCGCCCCCACCGCACCGGCCCCGCCGCCCGTCGCTCCGGAGACGACGGCGCCTCCGCAGCGCGCTTCCGACACGCCGCGTCAGAAGCCGCCCAGAAAGAGACCTGAAACCCTTCGGCCTCCGGTGGTTACGGTCAAGTCGACGCGGCCGGTACCCTCGCCGTCGGCTACGGTAAGCAAGTCGGCGACACCGACGAGGCAACCGACGCCCAGCCCTACCCCGACAAGAACCCGTACCCCGACCCCCACGCCGACCCCGACTCCCACGACGACGCCGACGACCCCGACACCGACCGCCTCGCCGGATCCGGGTGACTCGGACCCGCCGAAGGAGGAGACGTGAAGCGCCAACGGGTCGATGATGGACACCGGCGGCCGCCCCCTGAGCAGGCCGGCACCAAGATGAACGGTAAGGGACAGTGCAGGAAATGACTCAGCCTCGGCTTCTCGGAGGTCGCTACGAGCTCGACGGTGTCGTCGGGCGCGGCGGCATGGCCGAGGTGTATCGCGCCCGGGACATCCGGCTGGACCGGATCGTCGCGATCAAGACCCTACGGTCGGATCTCGCCCGCGATCACACCTTCCAGGCCCGTTTCCGCCGTGAGGCACAGTCTGCGGCGTCGCTGAACCACCCGGCCGTGGTCGCGGTCTACGACACCGGTGAGGACGTCTCCGAGGGCGCCCCCGTGCCGTACATCGTGATGGAGTACGTCGACGGCCGGACCCTGCGCGACCTGCTGCGCGCCGACCGGCGGCTGATCCCGGAACGCGCGGCCGAGCTGGTCGACGGCATCCTGCGCGCGCTCGACTACAGCCACCGCGGCGGCATCGTGCACCGCGACATCAAGCCGGCCAACGTCATGATCACCACCGCCGGCGACGTCAAGGTGATGGACTTCGGCATCGCCCGCGCGATGGCCGACTCGGCCGCGACCATGACGCAGACCGCGCAGGTCATCGGCACCGCCCAGTACCTGTCGCCGGAGCAGGCGCGCGGCGAACGGGTCGACGCCCGCAGCGACATCTACTCGACCGGCTGCGTCCTGTACGAACTGCTCACCGGCCAGCCGCCGTTCACCGGCGACTCCCCCGTCGCGATCGCCTACCAGCACGTCCGCGAGGAGCCGATCCCGCCGTCGCAGATCGACCCGGAGATCCCCCATTGGGCCGACGCGATCGTGCTCAAGTCCATGGCCAAGGACCCGGCGCACCGCTACCAGAGCGCGGCCGAGATGCGGGCCGACATCCAGCGGGCCATGTCCGGCATGCCGGTCGACGCCCAGACGATGGCGATGACCGGCAACTACGGCCAGGGCACCCGGATGATGACGGCCACGCACGCCGCCGCCGACCCGGCCACCCAGCACGCGAACGCCGTCCCGCCCTACGAGTACGACGACGGCGGGGGCCGCGGCGGACGCCGGCGGGCGAGCGGCGGCGGTGGTGGCAACGCGCTCAAGACCGCCCTGTGGATCATCATCCCGCTGCTGATCATCGGCGGCTTCGTCACCGTGGGCTACGTCCTGTTCAGCGGCGGCGGCAACCCGCCGCCGCCGACCACGGTGAAGGTGCCGGGGCTGGAGGCGAAGACACGTGAGTACGCCGAGAGCCAGCTCGAACAGCTCGGGCTGACACCGAAGATCGAAGAGGAGTTCAGCGCCGAGTTCGACAAGGACACGGTCATCAAGACCGACCCCTCCGAGGGCACCGAGGTCGAGAAGGGCGAAACCGTCCAGGTCTTCGTCTCCAAGGGCCCCGAGAAGGTGAAGGTCCCGGCCGACCTCATCGGCATGACCACCGAGGAAGCCAACGCCAGGCTCTCGGAGCTGGGGCTGAACGGCTCCGTCAAGACCCGCGCGTCCAGCCAGCCCGAAGGCAAGGTCTTCCGCACCGACCCCAAGGCGGGCACCTCGGTCAAGAAGGGCGACACGGTCACCCTCTTCATCCCGAAGGAAGCCGTGGCCGTTCCGAGCGTCCAGGGCATGACCGAGGAGGAGGCGCGCCGGGCGCTTGAGGAGGCGGGCTTCAAGGTCAAGGTCGTCACCCAGCCGAGCGACCAGGCCCAGGGCACGGTCATCCAGCAGAACCCGGCCCCGGACGCCAAGCTCCAGCCCAACATGACCGTCACCCTCGTCGTGTCGGAAGGCCCGGCGGCGCCGCCCCCGACCAACGACCAGCCCACGGACGACTTCCCGACGGACGACGGTCCCACGGATGACGATGGCTCGCCCGACGACGACTTCGCGCCCGAGGACGAGCCGCCCGGCGACTTCGACCTCGGCTGAGCGGACGTGAAGAGGGCCGCCATCCCTGAGTGGGGTGGCGGCCTTCTCCGTTCGGAGACCCTCTATGGACGTCAGAACCTCCTCGGTCTTCGACCATCGGAGCGCGAAAGGGGGGTTGGGACCGATGGCTGAGGGGGGAGGCAGCTCACGAGGCGCGCCGGTGTCGGCGCTGAGGACGGAGGCTGCCCGCGAGACGCGCCGATGCCTGCGATGAGGGCCGATTCCCGGCACCGAGAAAGGAGCGGGGTCGAGCGACGAGGGAAGGTGCCGGGCTGGGCGACGAGGCGCGTGGGGCGCAGTGAGTGCAGGGTTGAGCGGTTGGGCCGGCGGTTCGGGGGTTGGGGAAAGGGAACGCCCCCGCCGCTCGGGGGCAACGGCGGGGACGCTCATCTGGATGTCGCTCTGAAGCTGTGTTTTGTTACAGCGTTTTTCCGAGCCAGTTTCCGAGGAGCCGGTAGCCGTGTTCGGAGAGCACCGATTCGGGGTGGAACTGGATGCCTTCGATGGGGGCGGTGCGGTGGCGCAGGCCCATGATGACGCCGTCGGGGGTGCGGGCGGTGACTTCCAGTGTCTCGGGGACGGTTTCGGGGAGCACGGCCAGCGAGTGGTAGCGGGTCATGCGTACGGGTGAGGGCAGCGTGGCGAAGACGCCTCTGCCGTCGTGGGTGATGGCGCTGGTGGAGCCGTGCACGAGTTCGGGGGCGCGGGCGACGGTGGCGCCGTAGGCGTGCGCGATGGCCTGGTGGCCGAGGCAGACGCCGAGCAGCGGCTGGCCGCGCCGGGCGGCGTGGTGGACGAGGGGGACGCTGACGCCGGCGGCCTCGGGGGTGCCGGGGCCGGGGCTGATGAGGACGGCGTCGTAGCGGTCGGCGTCGTCCACCCGCACCTCGTCGCGCGGGCGCACGTCGCAGGCCGCGCCCAGCACCTTCAGGTACTGGACGATGGTGTGGACGAAGCTGTCGTGGTTGTCCACGACCAGCACGCGGGTCATCGGTCCACCGTCACCTCGTCGAGTGTCACGGCCGGTTCCAGGAGCGGGAACACGACGTACCAGAGTACGACCACCGCGACGGCGGCGAGCAGGGCGGCCCAGAGCAGCCGCCGCCGCGGGCCGCCGGGCAGCCGCCGCCAGAGCCAGCCGTACATCGTCACGCCCTCCTGGGTTCGGTGTCCTTGAGCACGCCGTACACGATGAGCCGTTGCGCGGCCGAGTACTCGGGGTGGCAGGTCGTCAGCGTGATGTACGCCCGGATGGGCCGCAGGCCGGGCCTGCCGGGAACGGGGGCGAGCACGTCCACCTCGTCGGGTTCGACGATGTCCTGGGAGGTGACCCGGTAGGTGTAGCGGGCCTCGGGGGCCTCGATCACGAGCTCGTCGCCGCGTTTCAGCTCGTCGATGCGGTTGAACGGGGCGTCGTAGGTGGTGCGGTGGCCGGAGACGACGAAGTTGCCGACCTGGCCGGGCATGGCGGTGCCGGGGTAGTGGCCGGGGCCCTTCTTCAGGTGCTCGTCTCGTACGCCTTCGATGACGGCGTAGCGGTAATCGGCGCCCAGCTTGGGGATGCGCAGCAGCGCGACGGCGCCGCCCAGCTCGACGCGGGGCGGCCGGGCGGCGTTCTCGGCGGCCAGCTCGCGCTGGAGCAGCAGTTGCTGGCTCGCCGTGTACGCGCCGGTGCCCCAGAGCAGGTAGGCGCAGAAGAGCGCCAGGATCAGCCCGGCGGTGACGCTGAGTTCCCCGGTGGTCCGCAGCACGACCCGCACCTGGTCAGGGTAGGCGGAGGCGACTCCTGCCGGCGGGAATCGCCATCTCGCGGGCGTGGCGACTATCCTGGGGCTCGCTACCACTACCCTTGACGCACAGCCTGAGGACGATCCGGAAGCCCAGGCCACCAGCAGGAGTTGTCCAGTGCCGAAGTCCAGGACGCGCAAGAAGGCGGTCTACACCCCGCCGCAGAAGGCCCAGCAGGTCAAGATCAGCCCTCGTTGGCTGGCCCCGACGATGGTCGTCTCGTGGATCGTCGGCGTTCTGTGGATCGCCACCTACTATGTGGCGCCGCGGGCTCCCTTCATCGGTGATCTGCACAACTGGAACCTGCTTATCGGGTTCGTGTTCATCATCTTCGGAGTGATTCTTTCCACTCGCTGGCGCTAGGTTTCCACAGCTTTTCCACAGCTGGGGAAGTCAGCCCAGATCGGCAAAGGTGATCATGGGCACCCTGACGACCACGAGCACGGCGAGCAGCACCACGAACCCGGCGACCGCCATCAGCTGCCACCTGGTGCGGTTCTCCTTGGGCGCGTAGGCCAGCGCCGCCGACAGGGCTGCCCCGGTGACCAGGCCGCCGATGTGACCGGTCCAGCTGATGCCGGGCACGATGAACGTGATGGCCAGGTTGATCACGATGAGCACGGTGATGCCGCGCACGTCGAGGTTGAGCCTGCGCCCCACCACGAACACGGCGCCGAACAGGCCGAAGATGGCTCCCGACGCGCCGATGGTGAAGACTCTCGGGTGGTCCATCCACAGCCCGAGCACCGATCCGCCGAACGCGCTCACGAAGTAGAGCGCCGCGAAGCGGACGTGTCCGAAGGCCCGCTCCAGGTACGGCCCGATCACGTACAGGGCCCAGCAGTTGAACAGGATGTGGAACAGCGAGACGTGCACGAACGCGGCGGTGATCAGCCGGTAGTACTCGTCGCCCAGCGCCACCATGATGCTGTTCATGCCGAAGAGGCGGGCGATGTCCGGCACGAGATACTGCGCGAGGAAGACGAGCACGTTCGCGCCGAGGAGAGTCCAGGTCACGTAGGGGGCGCGGACCAGCGCGCCGCCGAACGTCGACTTCGCCTGCCGGATGCCGCGGTTGCCCTCGGCCACACACTCGGGACACTGGAACCCCACGGCGGCGTCGCGCATGCAGTCGGGGCAGATGGGCCGGTCGCACCGCTGGCAGCGGACCCACGTCTCCCGGTCGGGGTGCCGGTAGCACGTGGGAACCGTCTCCGCGGGCTGCTCTGGCTGCGAGGGCGGGAGGGGCGGCTGGCTGGTCATGCCCGCAGCCTAAAGCCTGCGGACCACTGCCGCGTCCCCTGGTAGGGCGGGCATGCCCGGCCCGCCTGGCTTCCGGGGCCGGGCCGGGGGCCGGAAGGCCGGACCGGTGTCAGGCCGGCACGCGGTCGATGGTGACCGACTCCAGGACGACTTCCTCGACCGGCTTGTCGTTCCGCCCGGTCTTGGTCTTGGAGATGGCGTCGACGACGTCCTGGCCCTCGGTGACCTCGCCGAAGATCGTGTGACGTCCGTTGAGGTGCGGCGTGGGCACGGTCGTGATGAAGAACTGGGACCCGTTGGTGCCCCGGCCCATCCGCTTGCCGGCGTTGGCCATGGCCAGCAGGTAGGGGCGGTCGAAGTAGAGCTCGGGGTGGATCTCGTCGTCGAACTCGTAGCCGGGGCCGCCGAAGCCCTCGCCGAGCGGGTCGCCGCCCTGGATCATGAAGTTCGGGATGACGCGGTGGAAGATCGTGCCGTTGTAGAGAGGGCGGGCGCCCTTCTCGCCGGTGCCGGGGTGGGTCCACTCGCGGGTGCCCTCGGCCAGCTCCACGAAGTTGCGGACGGTCTTGGGAGCCCTGTTGGGGAAGAGCTCGATCTTGATCGTGCCGCGGTTGGTCTGCAGATTCGCGATCAGCTTCTCAGCCATGAGACAGCTGCCTTCCTCTATATGTCAGATGGAAATCGGTGGCTATGGCCTTGAGGCCTCCGTCGCCATCCTCCCATGTCGGCCATGATTGAGCCGCTTTGTATCGGGCAGGTCACGCGCGGGACCCCAACGACAGGGGAGGTAGTGGTGTCCCTGACACTGAGAAGACGACGCCGCGTGGCCATTGATATGCCTACCACGTGGACGGGCCGGATGAAGGCCCAGGCCGTGAAGTCGGCCATGAAGACAGGACGACGCATCTCGCCGATGGCCGACCAGGCCAAGCTGATCGCGAACAGACGCGTCGACGACGCCCGCATGTGGGCGGCCCCGGTGCTGGAGAACGCGGCCCACCGGGTCGAGGACCAGTTCGCCCCGGCGGTCAGCTCGATGCTGAACGAGGCCGCCATCCGGGTGAACCCGGCCCGGCAGGCGAAGTCCAGGCGCTGGCCGACGCTGGTCCTGGTGACCGGCCTCGCCATCGGCATGGCGGGCGTCATGTTCTACCGGCGCAACGCCCAGCAGTGGACGGAGCATATGAAGGACTCCGCGTCCGACGCGTCCCGCTGGGCGCACGAGCGGCCCGACAGGGCCGCGCAGTCCTCGCAGTCGGCCACGACGCCGATGTCCGAGAGGACGGCCGACGAGGCATCCCGCCAGATGCCGTGATCGCTTGGTCGAAGGCGCGCCTCCGATTTTCGGGGGCGCGCCTTCTGCGTATTCGGACATTCATCCGTACGTGAGATTCGTCACGTTATCTGTGGGCTAGAGGCCGGCGGAGATCGCGGCGAGCGCGTCGACCACCTGGCGTGAGTCGGGCGTGCTCTCCGGATCGATCAGCCACTGGATCATCAGCCCGTCGGAGATCGCGATCACCACCGAGACCAGCACCTCGGGCGCGACCGGCAGCTCGATACCCGCCTCGGCGGCGGCCCGCCGCAGCATGCGGACCCCCGCCTCGCGCGCCTTGCCGTAGGCGGCGGCCAGGCGCTCACGCAGCGCCTCCTCGCGCAGGGCGGCGGGGTAGCCCTCGACGCAGCCCACCAGGATGGGCCGCATCTCGCCGAACACGTCGATCAGCGCCGCCATCGCGCGCTCCAGCAGCTCGCGGGGCGTGCCGAGAGGCACGATGCTCCCACCCGGTCCACGACTTGCCGCGAGGCTCCTGCTCGACCCCGCCGGCGGTTTCGACAGGCTGCACCGCAGGTACGGCCCGATCTTCACGGTGCGCTACCCCGGCTTCCCGCCCGAGGTGTACGTCACCACCGCCGAACTGGCCGAACAGGTCTTCCGCACCGACCAGGGCGGGGGCCTGGCCGGCGCCGCACGCCGCGACTTCCTGGAGCCCATGGTGGGCGCGCACTCGGTGCTCACGCTGGACGGCGACGCCTGGTCACGCCACCGGAAGGCGCTCACGCCGCCGCTGCGGGCCCGGCAGGTGGCGGGCTACCACGACGAGATCACGGACATCGCCGCGGAGAAGATCGCCACCTGGCCGCTCGGCGTGCCGTTCGCGCTCCGCGACCGCATGCAGGAGATCACCCTGGAGGTGATCGTCCGGCTGGTCTTCGGCATCCGCGACGCCGAGCGCCTGGGCAGGCTGCGCACGCTGCTCCCCCGCCTGATCAAGCTCGGCGGCGCGACGTCGGTCGCGATGCTCCCCGCCCGCCTGCGCGAACGGGCCGCCGGCGTGCCGTTCCTGCCGTACAGGCGCTTCCTGAAGCTGCGCGCGGCCGTCGACGCGATCCTGTACGAGGAGATCGCCCGGCGGCGGCGAGCCGGCACGGAAGGCACGGACGTGCTGAGCAGGCTCCTGCGGTCGGGCCTCGGCGACCAGGAGATCCGCGACGAACTGGTGACCCTGCTGATCGCCGGTCACGAAACCACGGCGACCAGCCTGGCGTGGGCGTTCGAACGCCTGCTAAGGCTGCCGCACGTCCTGGAGCGGCTGCCGGACGACGAGCCCTACCTCGACGCGGTGGTCAAGGAGGTGATGCGGGTCAGGCCCGCGGTCTTCGAGGCCCCCCGGCTGCTCGACGCCCCGCTGCGGCTGGGTGAATACGAGATCCCGGCGGGATCGTACGCGGGACCGTTCATCCCGCTCGTGCACCACGACCCGGCGGCTTTCCCCGAACCGGAGGAGTTCCGCCCGGAGCGCTTCCTCGACGGGCAGCAGAACAGGGCCTGGGTGCCGTTCGGCGGCGGCCGGCGCTTCTGCGTCGGCGCTCAGCTGGCCCTGCTGGAGATGCGAGTCGTCATCCGTGAGGTGCTGCGCCGCCTGGATCTCGCGGCGCCGGATCCGGCGCCCGAGACCAGGCGGCTCACCAACGTCACTCTCACGCCCGGACGACTGACCCGCGTTACTGCGCGCGCTCGGACTCTTGGTCGGACGACGTAGAGGAATGCTTGTCACGTCGCCGGTCCGCGCCCAGCTCCTCGCGGAGCCGGTCGTAGTCGATGTGATGGCTGGTGTACTTCAGCTGGCGAGCGACCTTCGTCTGCTTCGCCTTGGCTCTTCCTCGGCCCATGGCTCAACTCCCTAGTCCCCGCTGCCCATGCTATCCGACAACGTTACGACTTGAAGAATTATGCAACTGCGCTGGATTAGTCTGTCACTATGCACGTGGAGGTCAACCAGGCCAAGGCGGATTTGTTCCGGACTCTAGGCCACCCCGCTCGCATCAGAGTGTTGGAGCTACTCCAAGCGGGGCCACTACCCGTCAGGGATCTCCTGGCCCAGATCGACATCGAGGCGTCGAGTCTCTCCCAGCAGCTGGCGGTCCTGCGTAGAGCGGGGATCGTCACGGCCATCCGTGAGGGCAGCACGGTGGTCTACACGCTGGCGACTCCCGAGCTCGCCGACCTGCTGCGCATCGCGCGCCGCATCCTGACCGACATGCTGTCCGATCAGGGCCAGCTGCTCGCCGAGCTGAAGGCGGAGGTCACCTGACCGGCGCCATGGGCCGGAGCCGCCAGCGGGTAGGCTTCGGCCCATGGTCTCCGAGCTGTTCGATCCCAAGGCGTGGCAGGTCGTCGATGGATTCGACTTCACCGACATCACCTACCACCGGGCCGTCGACCAGGGCACGGTGCGCATCGCCTTCAACCGTCCGGAGGTGCGCAACGCCTTCCGCCCGCAGACCGTCGACGAGCTCTACCGGGCGCTCGACCATGCCCGGCAGACCACCGACGTCGGCTGCGTGCTGCTGACCGGCAACGGCCCCTCGCCCAAGGACGGCGGGTGGGCCTTCTGCTCGGGCGGCGACCAGCGGATCCGGGGCAAGGACGGCTACCAGTACGCCGACGGCTCGGCCTCGACCGGGCGGCTGCACATCCTCGAGGTGCAGCGGCTGATCCGGTTCATGCCCAAAGTGGTCATCTGCGTGGTGCCCGGCTGGGCGGCGGGCGGCGGCCACAGCCTGCACGTCGTGGCCGATCTCACACTCGCCAGCGCCGAGCACGCCCGCTTCAAGCAGACGGACGCCGACGTGGCGAGCTTCGACGGCGGCTTCGGCTCGGCCTACCTCGCCCGTCAGGTGGGGCAGAAGTTCGCCCGGGAGATCTTCTTCCTCGGCGAGACCTACAGCGCGGCCGACGCCCACCGGATGGGCATGGTCAACGCCGTGGTGCCGCACGAGGAGCTGGAGGCCACGGCCCTGGAGTGGGCCCGCAAGATCAACGCCAAGTCGCCGACGGCGCAGCGGATGCTCAAGTTCGCCTTCAACCTGATCGACGACGGGCTGGTGGGCCAGCAGGTCTTCGCCGGCGAGGCGACCCGGCTCGCCTACATGACCGACGAGGCCGCCGAGGGCCGCGACGCGTTCCTGGAGAAGCGCGACCCCGACTGGTCGCCGTACCCGTACCACTACTGATCATCGGGCGCCGGCCGTCGCGGCGATGCGAGCTCGTGGGTGCCCGGGGCGCGGACCCGGCCGCCGTTCATCACCACGATCTGGACAACCAGATGGTGACGAACCGGCAGACTGGTGCCGTGGAGATCCTGGTGCCGGACGCGCTGAGGGCGTCGCACGCCAAGCTCGCGGAGGCGGGGGCCTCGTGGTCGGCGGGGCTGCCTGCGCTGGCGCGGCGCTACCTGGAGGAGTGGGGGCTGCGTCTCGACGGCGCCGCCATGCACGGGATCGTGTCGCTGGTGCTGCCGGTCGTACGGGACGACGGGACGCCCGCCGCGCTCAAGCTGCAGCCCGTCACCGACGAGAACGAGAGCGAGCCGGTGGGGCTGCGCGCCTGGGCCGGCGACGGGTCGGTGCTGCTGCTGGAGCACGACCCGGACACCGGGACGATGCTGCTGGAGCGGCTGGACGGGCGCCGGACGCTGTCGGCGGTGCCGGACGACATGGCGGCCATGGAGATCCTGGCCGGGCTGCTGGCTCGGCTGGTGGCGCGGCCCGCGCCTGAGGGGCTGCGGCGGCTCGGCGACATCGCCGGGCGGATGCTGGAGGACGTGCCCGCGACGCTGGGGAAGCTGGGCCGGGCGGAGGACCGGGCGTGGGTGCGGCGGTGCGCGGCGGCGGT
Organism: Nonomuraea sp. NPDC049649; assembly: GCF_040675175.1. Taxonomy (NCBI): domain Bacteria; kingdom Bacillati; phylum Actinomycetota; class Actinomycetes; order Streptosporangiales; family Streptosporangiaceae; genus Nonomuraea; species Nonomuraea sp. NPDC049649. The sequence continues at coordinate 165,545 of NZ_JBFAOH010000008.1, read as the reverse complement.
GGCCGAGCTCGTCGGCGAGCCCGGGGACCGGCTGCTCCACTGGGATCTGCACTACGACAACGTGCTGGCCGCCTCGCGGGAGCCGTGGCTGGCGATCGACCCCAAGCCGCTGGCCGGTGACCCCGGGTTCGACCTGCTGCCCGCGCTGGACAACCGGTGGGACGAGGTGGTGGCCTCCGGTGACGTGCGGCGGGCCGTGCTGCGGCGGTTCGACCTGCTGGTGGAGGCGCTGGAGCTGGACCCGGCGCGGGCGGCCGGGTGGACGCTGGGGCGGGTGCTGCAGAACTCCCTGTGGAGCGTCAAGGACGGGGAGGACCGCCTCGACGACGTGCAGCTCGCCATCGCCGAGGCGGTGACTCACCGCCAGTAGGCCGGATACTTCCGGCCCGGCAGCACCTTGCCCAGGGCCGCTCCCCCGGCGATCACCAGGACACTGGCGATCAGCACCGGGTTGAGCAGGTAGATCGGGTCCGGCGCGGTGAGGCCGATCAGGGCCGCCGTGGCCGCGGCGGGCGGGTGCGGGGCGCGGAGCAGCAGCATCGGCCCGATCGACAGGGCGGCGGCCACGGACGCCGTCCACACCGACGGGCCGGCCAGCGCCGTGGCGATCAGGGCGAGCAGCGCGGCGCTCGCGTGGCCGAGCACGATGCTGCGGGGCTGCGCGAACGGCGCCGCCGGGGCCAGCGCCACGATCCCCGCGCTGGCCACGAACGGCAGCGCGAACAGGCCGGGGTCGATGGTCCCGGCCACGGCGAGCAGCGTCAGCGCGGCCAGCGCCGCCACGGTGGCGAGAGCCGCGTCCTTGACCGGGTGGACCGCCGCACGCGAACCGGCCTCTGGGGCGACCTCGGCCCCTGGCAGGACACCGGACCTCCGGTGGCCCCCAGAGCCTGAGGGCATCCCGGACCCCGGCTGGACGTCCGGGCCCCGATGGGTCCCGGACTCCCGGTCAGTCCCAGACCCGAGGTGGGTGCGCGAGCCCCGGTGGGTCCCAGCCCCTGGATGGGGGTTTGGTGTCGGGGAAGAGTGGGGGTGGGGCATGGGTCAGTCCGAGAGGCCGTGGAGGAAGGCGCGGGTCAGGGCCGCGGTCTGGGTGAGCCTGGTCTCCAAGGGGACATAGCCGAACGCGGCGGGCGCCGAGCTGGGGCCGAACCCGGGGTAGTCCGGCGCGATCGGGTGGAACTCGTCCTGCAGTTCGCCGATCAACTCCTGGTGGGCGATGGACGAGGTCGGGAACCCGTGGAGCAGGACGAGGGTGGGCGCGGACGGGTCGCCCGCCTCGCGGTAGAAGACGTCGAGCCCGTCGATGCCGACGGTGCGGTAGCGGATGGTCACAACAAAACCCCTTAACCATCTACAAGCAATTAGACGGTTAAGTGATAACATGGTCTTCAGCAACCGGTCAAACTGATTTCAGGGGTTAAGCAGCGTGAGACTCCGTCCGCTGAGAACCGAACCCGTGGGGCTGGACCTGGTCGACACCGTGTGGATCGACAACGACACGCTGGTCGACCAGTTCGACGACCCCGACGGCGTGCGGGCCTGGCTGGCGGATCATGATCTGCCGGGCGGCGACGACCTGGAGCGGGTCCGCGACCGGCTGGTCCAGACCCGTGACGCGATGCGCGCGCTGCTGGAACGGGGCGAGGACGCGCCGCTCAACGCGGTGCTGGCGCGGGGCGCCCGCCGTCCCCAGGTGAACGGCATGGAGCCGTACGAGGTCGTCGTGCTGGACGACCCGGCCTGGCACGCGGCCTGGGTGGCGGCGGCCGATCTGGTGCGGGTGCTCGGCGAGCGCCCGGAACGGGTGCGCAAGTGCGCCAACCCGCGCTGTGTGCTCTGGTTCTGCGACGTGAGCAAGAACGGCGGCCGCCGCTGGTGCTCGATGGAGGTGTGCGGCAACCGGGCCAAGGTGGGCCGGTTCCACCAGCGGCAGCGCGCCCGCTCCTAGGAGACCGTCAGGACGATCTTGCCGGCGCCGTGGCGGGTCTCGATCTCGCGGTGTGCGTCGGCCGCGCGGTCCAGCGGGTACGTGCGACGTACCGGGAACTTCAGCCTGCCCTCGGCGTACAGGGCGGCGTAGCGGGCCAGGCGGTCGGCGCGGCGGGTGCCCCGGGTGATTTGAACGCCCAGCTCGGCCGCCCTGTCGTGCTCCACCAATGTGAGGATGCGGTCGCGGTCCTTGACCAGTTCCAGTGAGACCTCCAGGGCCTCGCCGCCCGCGCCGTCGAGCGCGGCGTCCACGCCGCCGGGCGCGAGGGCGCGCACCCGGTCCGCCAGGCCTTCGCCGTAGGCGACCGGGATGGCGCCGAGGTCGCGGAGGTAGGGGTGGTTCACCTCGCGGGCGGTGCCGATCACGGTGACGCCGCGCATCCGGGCGACCTGGACGGCCACCGTGCCGACCGCGCCCGCGGCGGCGTGCACCAGCAGCGTGTCGCCCTCGCCCACGGCCAGCGCGTCGAGGGCCGGCTCGGCCGTCTGAGCCCCCGCTGTCAGACCGCCGGCCACCTCCCACGGCATCGAGGCGGGTTTCCCCGTCACGTCACCGGCGGGGACCACGACGTACTCGGCGTAGCACTTCAGCAGCGAGAACCCGAGCACCTCGGCCCCCGCCGAAACCCCGGTCACGCCCTCCCCACCTGGTCCACCACCCCGGCGAACTCGTTGCCGGGGATGCGCGGCAGGCCGCCGGTCAATCCCTGCGGGACCCAGCCGGCCCGCACCGCGGCGTCGAACGGCTGCACCCCGGCGGTTCTCACCCGTACCCGGACCTGGCCGGGACCCGCCTGCGGGGCCGGCAGTTCCGTCACCCGCAGCACCTCGGGACCGCCGGGTTCGGCGAAGGCGGCGGCCCGCATCATCTCGTCGTTCATGCGGGCCAGCCTGGGTCCTCAAGCTCGGTTGAGGTCAAGCGAGGTAACCGGATGGAACTTATGTCTAACTATCCGGGAACTTTTCGCTTTACTTGTTCTTTATCTGTATATAGTCCGAGCTTGACGAGCACCGGGGGACGGGGCGCCGGGTATTGAGTGAGTTCTTGCGGGTCGCGCTGAGCTTCCCGACTGCCGTTTTCAGCTTCCTTCTGATCGTGGTCGTCGGGTACTGGGTCGTGGTGATCACCGGCCTTTTCGATCTGGAAGGCGACGCGCCGTGGCTCGGGTTCGGCGGGGTGCCGGCCGGAATCACGATCTCTCTGTTCATCGCCCTGGCGTGGCTGCTCACCCTGGCCGGCAGCGTGTTCGCCGCCGGTCCCCTGCTGTGGGCCGTGCCGGTGATCGCGCTCGGCGCGGCCTGGTTCGCCACCCGGGTGCTGATCGCCCCGCTGCGGAAGCTCCTGCCGGACGGACCGCAGCCTTCACGTGGGGATTTCGTCGGCCGGCGGTGCGTCGTCCGCACCGGGCAGGCGACCCCCGACTTCGGCCAGGCCGAGGTCACCGCCGCGGACGGGTCCACCGCCGTCGTCCAGGTCAGGACGACCGGCCAGGACCGGCTGAACCGCGGCCAGACAGCCCTGATCTTCGAGTACGACGCAGACGGCGAGTTCTTCTGGGTCATGCCTTACGAAAGTGAGCACTGAATGGATGTGATCTCCACCGGGTTCGGCGTCTTCGTCGTCGTCGTCCTTGTGATCGTCATCGGTCTGCTGATTCTGCTCAGCCGGCTGTTCCGCAAGGTCGAACAGGGCAAGGCGCTGATCATTTCGAAGGTCAACAAAGTCGACGTGACCTTCACCGGCGCGGTGGTGCTCCCTGTCGTGCACAGGGCGGAGACCATGGACATCTCGGTGAAGACCATCGAGATCGAACGGACCGGCCGCGAGGGGCTGATCTGCCGGGACAACATCCGGGCCGACATCAAGATCACATTCTTCGTACGGGTGAACAAGACGGCGGAAGACGTCATCAAGGTCGCCCAGGCCATCGGCACCGAGCGGGCCAGCGACGAGGTGACCCTCCAGGAGCTGTTCAACGCCAAGTTCTCCGAGGCGCTCAAGACCGCCGGCAAGCAGCTCGACTTCGTCGACCTCTACACCAAGCGCGACGAGTTCCGCGACGAGATCATCCGGCTCATCGGCACCGACCTCAACGGCTACAGCCTTGAGGACGCGGCCATCGACTACCTGGAGCAGACCGCGCTGCACCAGCTCGACAAGAGCAACATCCTCGACGCGCAGGGCATCCGCAAGATCACCGAGCTGACGGCTCTTGAGCACGTGCGGACCAACGAGTTCCAGCGCACCGAGGAGAAGGAGATCACCCGCCAGAACGTGGAGGCCCGCGAGGCCATCCTCGAACTGGAGCGCCGCCAGGCCGACGCCGAGATCAAGCAGAAGCGCGAGATCGAGACGATGAAGGCGCGCGAGGAGGCGGAGACCTTCCGCGTCCAGGCGGAGGAGCGGCTGCGCGCCCAGAGCGCCGCCATCAAGACCGACGAGCAGCTCGGCGTGCAGCAGGAGAACCGGGCCCGCGAGGTCGCCGTCGCGGAGAAGAACCGCGAGCGCGTGATCGCCATCGAGTCGGAGCGCATCGAGAAGGACCGCCTGCTGGAGGTCATCGCCCGCGAGCGGGAGACCGAGCTGTCGCGGATCGCGAAGGACAAGGAGGTCGAGACCGAGAAGCGGTCGATCGCCGAGGTCATCCGCGAGCGCATCGCCGTCGACAAGACGGTGGCCGAGCAGGAGGAGTCCATCAAGCGGCTGCGCGTGGTCGAGGAGGCCGAGCGGACCCGCCAGTCCGTCATCATCGCCGCCGAGGCCGAGGCGCAGGAGAACCTGGTCAAGGACATCAAGGCCGCCGAGGCCGCCGAGGCCGCGTCGAAGCACAAGGCCCGCGAGGAGCTGGTGCTGGCCGAGGCCAGGCAGCAGGCGGCCGAGCTGGACGCCCGTGCCAAGATCCGGCTGGCCGAGGGCCTGCAGGCCGAGGCGGCGGCCAACGGCCTGGCCGAGGTCCAGGTCAAGGAGCGCGACGCGGAGGCGATCGAGAAGGTCGGCCGCGCCGAGGCGCTGGTGCTGAACGAGCGGCTGCAGGCCGAGGCCGCGGGCGCCAGGGCGATGGCGCTGGTCGAGGGCGAGAAGCTCAAGGCGCAGGCCGAGGGCGAGCAGGCGATGGCGCTGGCGAACGCCGCCGCGGTGGGCGAGAAGCTCAAGGCCGAGGCGGAGGGCCTCACCGAGAAGGCCGCCGCGATGGCCGCGCTGGACGAGGCCAGCCGGGCGCACGAGGAGTACCGCCTGCGCCTGGAGGCCGACACCGAGGTGCGGCTCAAGCAGATCGACGTCACCCGTCAGGTGGCCGAGTCCCAGGCCGAGGTGCTGGCGGCGGGTCTGTCCAGCGCCAGCATCGACATCGTGGGCGGCGACACCATGTTCTTCGACAAGGTGGTCGGCTCGATCTCCGCGGCCAAGTCGGTCGACGGCTTCATGAACCACTCCGAGGTCGCGGGGGCGCTCGCGGCTCCGTACCTGAACGGCAACGCCAGCCTGATCGAGGACCTCAAGGGCGTGGTCGGCGCGGTCAGCAGCGAGGACCTGAAGAACCTGACCGTGTCGGCGCTGCTCATGCGGCTCATCCAGCAGGGCGGGCCGGAGTCGGGGCCGCTCGGCGAGCTGCTGGACACGGCCCGCCGCCTGGGCGTGGCCGACCAGCCGGTGGCCGCCCTGGCCGCGGCGAAGGCCTGACGCGTGACGGAGCAGGTCGACCTGGAGGCCGGCACCTACGAAGTGCTGCGGAACCGGCTCGGCGCCCAGGCCAGGGCGCTGGCCGGGGCCGCCGAGGCGGTCAACGCGGCCCGGCTGGAGGTGTTCGGCGGGGCGGAGCTGCGGCTGCTGGGCACCGAGCGGATCCGTACCGAGAACAACTGCGTGCCCAGGGACATCGTGTCCCTGGGCGGGGTGATGCTGTTCGGCTACAACGTCTTCATCGGGCTCCGGCCGGAGACGTCGGTGTCGGACGTGTTCGCGGTGCACCGCTTCGCCCGGGAGGGCGACGGGTTCCGGTTCGAGCAGGGCAAGCTGGAGGCGCTGGACGATCCGGCGTTCCGCAAGGACTTCGCCGAGCTCTACCGCTATTACAAGGAGACCCGGCTGAAGACGCTGCGGCGGGTCGAGGGCAAGCTGCTGGCGGTGTTCAGTACCGGGCCGGGTGACGTCCGAGTGCTGCGCTGGGCGGTCAGCCCCACCGGAGTCACGAAATATCTGGACAACAGGGGGGAGCGTGACCACGTCTTCCCTCCGTCCCACGACTTCGAGTGGACGCCGACCACCCGCGACGACCACGTCCTCGGCCGCCACCCGCACATCTCCATCGAGGACGAGGTCTTCGTCGAGACCATCGGCGGCAACCTCACCATCAAGATCGAGAACAACACGGAGACCGGCGAGGGCATCTACAGCGAGCCAGTCGACGAGCCGCTGCAGAGCCTGGCCGACGCCGACGTCGAGCACGCCCGCGTCGGCCCGCTCATCCTCATGCGGATCCGGCCGTACAAGGAGGACGCCTGGCGTCACCTGGTCTTCAACACCCGCACCAAGGACGTGACCAGGCTGGACGGCATCGGCCAGGCGTGCCAGCGGCTGCCCGAGGACCAGGGCCTGATCTTCCCCGGCGGCTACTACCTGACCACCGGCGTCAGCAAGACGTTCGACACGGACGTGACGGACCTGGAGTTCGAGCGGGTCGTGCGCGCCCCCAACGGCGAGGACGCGCTCTACGTCTTCCACGCCCGGGGCGACGGCCGCTCGCTGCTGCTCCCGTACAACGTGATCAGGAAGGAGGTGGCCAACCCGATCGTCTGCCACGGCTACTCGCTGTTCGACGACGGCACGATGGTGATCTTCCGGGCCACCTCCGACGAGCCGACCCGGGTCCACCCGATGCAGGTGTGGCAGACCCCGTACGTCTCCGACACGTACGCGGCCGCGCAGCCCGCCGGCACCGGCCCGCTGGAGCGGATCGGCAACGCCGAGCTGGTCCGGGGCATCTCCGACTGCCTGTCGGTCACCCGCATGGTGGAGGAGATGGCGCCGTCGGCGGCCACGTTCGAGGCGCTGATCGCCGCCTGCACGCGCGCCTTCGACAGCTACCACTGGCTGGGCGAGCACGGCCTGAGCGACCCGCTCGCCGCCGTGCGCGCCACCGCCGAGCAGGTGCTGGACGAGTACGAGCACGTCGAGCAGCTCACCGCCCAGGCCGCCGCCACGCTCGCCGAGGCCGACGCGGAGGTCACCCGGCTCGTCCGGCGGGCCCAGGCCGACGAGCCGGACGGCGCCGACGGATGGGTGAGCCTGCTGGCCACGCTCCGCCGGGCCCAGGGCCACCTGATGACCCTGCGCGAGGTCCGCTACATCGACCTGGACCGGCTGGACGAGCTGGCCGACGCCCTGACCTGCGAGCTGGACGAGGCGGGCAAGCGAGCGGTGGCGTTCCTGGAGGACGCCGAGGCGTTCACCGGCTACCACGCGGCCGTCGAGGCGCTGGCCGCCGAGGCCGCCGCGATCACGACCGCCGCCGAGGCCGAGCCCGTCGCCGACCGGCTCGCCGAGCAGGCCGAGGGCCTGGAAGTGGTGACCGAGGTGGTCGGCTCGCTCGACATCGCCGACGCCACCGTGCGGACCGCGATCCTGGGCCACATCGCCGAGGTGCTCGGCGGGGTGAACCGGGCGCGGGCGGTGCTCGACGGCCGCCGCCGCGAGCTGCTGAGCAGCGAGGGCCGGGCCGCGTTCGCCGCCGAGTTCGCGCTGCTCGGCCAGGCCGTCACCGGCGCGCTGGCGATGGCCGACACCCCCGCCCGGTGCGACGAGCAGCTCGGCCGGCTGATGCTGCAGATCGAGAACCTGGAGTCGCGCTTCGGCGAGATCGACGACTTCGCCGAACAGCTGGCCGGCAAGCGCGACGACGTGTACGAGGCGTTCTCGTCCCGCAAACAGAGCCAGCTCGACGCGCTCGCCCGCCACGCCGACCGGCTCTTCGCCTCCGCCGACCGCATCCTGGCCGGCGTCACCCGCCGGATCGGCACGCTCGGCTCCCCTGACGAGATCAACACGTACTTCGCCACCGACCCGATGGTGGCCAAGCTCCGCGCGGTCGCGGCCGAGCTGCGCGAGCTCGGCGACTCCGTACGGGCCGAGGAACTGGACGGGCGGGTCAAGGCGGCGCAGCAGGAGGCCGGGCGGGCGCTGCGCGACCGGCTCGACCTGTTCGCCGACGGCGGCGAGACGATCAGGCTGGGCCGCCACCGGTTCGCGGTGAACACGCAGCCCATCGACCTCACGCTGGTGCCCCATGACGGCGCGATGCAGCTCGCCATCACCGGCACCGACTTCCGCTCCCCCGTGCCGGCCTCGTTCGCCGACACCCGGCCCTACTGGGACCAGCTCCTGGTCTCCGAGACGGCCGAGGTCTACCGGGCCGAGTACCTCGCGGCCTCGCTGCTCGACCGGGCCGCGCCCGGCGACGACCTGGCCGAGCTGGTGCGGCAGGCCGCCGGGACCCGCTACGACGAGGGCTACGAGCGGGGCGTGCACGACCACGACGCCGCCGCGATCCTCGACGTGCTGGTCCGGCTCCGCGACGGCGCCGGGCTGCTCCGCTACCTGCCCGAGGCGCGGGCGGCGGCGCAGCTCTTCTGGGCGCACGGCGTCGACGAGGTTTCACGTAAAACATTGGCCACCAGGGCCGCGTCGCTGGTGCGGGCCCGCGAGGTCTTCGGGCCGGGACCGGCGCTCGCCGCGCTCGCCGCCGAGCTGGGCGCGCTCATCGCCGCCTTCCTGGCCACGGTCGGGCTGCCGGACACCGACGCCGCGCTCGCGGGCGAGTACCTGGTGGAGGAGCTGGCCGGTCAGCCCGCCGGATTCGTCACCGCCAAGGCGGCGCGGGAGCTGCTGGACGGCTTCCACGACACGCTCGGGCCGGCCAGGTCGCGCGAGTTCGCCGCCGACCTCAAGGCCGTCGCCCTGCCGGAGCGGGTGCAGCTCGCCCGCGCCTGGCTCGGCTCGTACGCGCGAGGCCCCGAGCTGGACGAGGCCGTGGCCGTACAGCTCTGCGAGGACCTCGGCAGGTACGACTCCAGCGCCGCGGTGACCGCGACCGTGGAGGGCCTGCTGGGCATGCATCCGCGGATCTCCGACCGGAAGCTGGAGATCCGGCTGGACGAGCTGCTGGCCAGGACCCGGCGCTTCGCGGCCGAGCGGATCCCGGGCTTCCGCGCGTACCAGAAGCGGCGCACCGAGCTGGTCGCCGCCGAGCGGGAGCGGCTGCGGCTGGAGGAGTACAAGCCCAAGGTGATGAGCGCGTTCGTGCGCAACCGGCTGCTGGACGAGGTGTACCTGCCGCTGATCGGCGACAACCTGGCCAAGCAGCTCGGCGCGTCGGGCGAGGGCAAGCGGACCGACCAGATGGGGCTGCTGCTGCTCATCTCGCCGCCCGGCTACGGCAAGACGACGCTGATGGAGTACGTGGCCAGCCGGCTCGGGCTGCTGCTCGTCAAGGTGAACGGGCCCGCGCTGGGGCACGACGTGACCTCGCTGGACCCGGCCGAGGCGCCCAACGCCACTGCCAGGCAGGAGGTGGAGAAGATCTCGTTCGCGCTGGAGTCGGGCAACAACACGCTGCTGTATCTGGACGACATCCAGCACACCTCGCCGGAGTTGCTGCAGAAGTTCATCTCGCTCTGTGACGCGCAGCGGCGCATCGAGGGTGTCTGGAACGGCCGTACCCGGACGTACGACCTGCGCGGCAAGCGGTTCGCCGTCTGCATGGCGGGCAACCCGTACACCGAGTCGGGGCAGCGGTTCCGGATCCCGGACATGCTCGCCAACCGGGCCGACGTGTGGAACCTGGGCGACGTGCTGTCGGGCCGCGACGAGCTGTTCGCGCTCAGCTACATCGACAACGCGCTCACCTCCAACCCGGTGCTCGCGCCGCTCTCGGCCCGGGACCGGTCGGACGTGGAGCTGCTGGTGCGGCTGGCCAAGGGCGACGCGACGGTCCAGCCGGACCAGCTGAAGCACCCGTACACCGGCACCGAGCTGGACCAGATCCTCAGCGTGCTGCGGAAGCTGGTGCGGGTGCAGGAGGTGGTGCTGGCCAACAACCGGGCCTACATCGCCTCCGCGGCCCAGGCCGACGCCTCGCGCACCGAGCCGCCGTACCGGCTGCAGGGCTCGTACCGGAACATGAACAAGCTGGCCGAGCGGATCGTCCCGGCGATGAACGACGACGAGCTGGAAGCGCTCATCGACGACCACTACCTGGGCGAGGCGCAGACGCTCACCGCGGACGCGGAGGCGAACCTGCTCAAGCTGGCGGAGCTGCGCGGCCGCCTCACCCCGGAGCAGGCGGCCCGCTGGGCCGAGATCAAGGCCGCCTACCTGCGGGAGAAGGCGCTGGGCGGCGACGCGGACGACCCGATGGGGCGGGCGGTCGGCGCGCTGGGCCTGCTCGCGGACCAGGTGCGGGACGTGGGCTCGGCGATCAGGGATCGCTGACGGCTTCCTGCCGGGTCAGGGCGGCGGTGGCGTCGCGCTGAATCGCCGTGGCCCGGTTCAGGAAGTCGAGGATGACCTCCAGTTGCTCGTCGGTGTAGCGCTCGTACAGGGCTTCCAGGCCGGTCACCATGGGCGCGAACAGCTCGTCGAAGCCGGCCAGCCGCTCCCAGTCGATCTCCACGATGACGCGGCGGCGGTCCTTGGGGTGACGGGCCCGCCGTGCCAGCCCTTTGGCCTCCAGCCGGTCGATCAGGTTGCTGACGGTGGCGGGGGCCAGGCCGGTGTGCCTGCCGATCTCCCCCGCCGTCAGCGGGCCGAGGCGTTGCAGCAGGTCGATGGTCTTCTCCTCGCTGGGGCCGAGGCCCATCCGCTCGCCCATGGCCGTGTGGTACATGACGGCGGCGTTGCTGTTCTCCCGCCCGGCCGTGGTCAGCGCGGCGAGCAATTTCTTTCGATGCTCCGAAATATCTCTGGACACGCGTCCCGTCCCCGCATATATTTCGTTCGGTCGAACGAAAGGTTATCACGATGAAGGCTCTCATCACAGGGGGCGGGATCGGCGGCCCCGCCGTCGCCGTCGCGCTGCGCGAGGTGGGCATCGACGCCGAGATCTACGAGGCGTACGGTGCCGGAGCCGAGGGCATTGGAGCGTTCCTCAACGTCGCCTCCAACGGGATGGCCGCGCTCCGCGTGCTCGGGCTCCACCAGGAGGTGGCGCGGGCAGGCATCCCCACCCCCGACATGGTCATGTGGAACGGCGCCGGCAAGCGCCTGGGCCGGGTGCCCAACGGGATGGCGCTGGACGACGGCACGGTGAGCCACACGATCCTGCGCTCCGACCTCTACCGGATCCTGCGGGACGCGGCCGCCGTTCCGATCTCGTACGGGAAACGCATGGTCTCCTTCGACGACAGCGGCTCCCAGGTCGTCGCGCGGTTCGAGGACGGCACGAGCGCGGCGGGCGACGTGCTGATCGCGGCCGACGGCGTGCACTCGCGCGCCCGGCGGCTGCTCGGCGGGCCCGAGGCCCGGTATGTGGGCCTGTACAACTGCGGCGGGATCGTCAAGGACCCGGACATCACCGGAGAACCCGGTGTTTATCACATGGTGTTCGGCAAGCGGGCGTTCTTCGGCTACACGGTGACCGGCGACGGCGAGACGTGGTGGTTCGCGAACCTGCCGCGCGGCCTCGGCGACGAGCCGGCGGACTGGCGGCCGGTGCTGGCAGAGGCGTTCGCGGACGACGCCGGGATCGCCGCCGGGCTGGTCCGGCACGCCGAACTGGGCCGGGTACTGCCTATCCACGACCTGCCGCCGGTGCCCACGTGGCACCGCGGCAGGGTGGTGCTCATCGGCGACGCCGCGCACGCCACCTCGCCCAGCTCGGGGCAGGGCGCGTCGCTGGCGCTGGAGGACGCCGTGGTGCTCGCTCGCTGCCTGCGCGACGTCCCCTCCCATCGGGAGGCGTTCCGCCGGTACGAGAGCGAACGGCGCGAACGGGCCGAGCGGGTGGTCGCCTACGCCAGGAGGATCAGCGACAGCAAGGCCGCCGGGCCGGTCGGCCGGATCGTCCGGGACGCGCTGCTGCCGATCATCCTCAGGCGTCAGGCGAGCCGGGAGTCACTGGCCTGGATGTACCGCCACGAGGTCAGCCTGTGACACCGCTGCCGACACCGCCTCCGGGCTCGCCGGGAGCAGCGGGAGGCGCACGCCGGGGGTCGGGATGAGGCCGCGGGCGTGCAGCACGCCCTTGATCACGGTCGGGTTGGGCTCGGCGAACAGCGCGGCCGACAGCCGGGCCAGCCGGTGTCCCAGCGCCCTGGCCCGGGGCACGTCGCCCTCCCGCCAGGCCGTGACCAGCTCCGCGAAGGCGTCCGTGGCCAGGTGCGCGGAGGCCAGGATGCCGCCGGACGCGCCCAGGGCCAGCAGCGGCGAGATGTACGGGTCGTCCCCGGCGAGCACGTCGAACCCGCCCGTCACCCTCACCCCCGCCGGACGCCTGCTCGTCGAGCACGCCCAGGCCGTGCTCGAACAGCTCGAACGCGCCTCCGCCGCGCTCGCCGCCGTCCGCGGCGGCCCCTACGGCCCGCTCCGCGTCGGCGCGTTCCCCTCCGCCGCCCGCGTCCTGCTGCCGCCCGCGCTCACCCGGCTCGCCGCCGCCCACCCCGGACTCGTGCCGATGATCTCCGAGATCGACCCCGCCGACGTCTCCGCCGCCCTGCGCGCCGGGGAACTCGACGTGGCGCTCGTGCACGAGTACGACTTCGTGCCGCCGGTCACCGACGACTCCCTGGAGACCGAGCCGCTCTTCGCCGAGACCATGTACCTCACCGACCGGGCCGGGATCGCGGAGGCCTCCGGCGACCCGTGGATCGCCGCCACGCCCGGCACCCTCTGCCACACGATGACGATCCGGGCCTGCCAGGCGGCCGGGTTCGAACCCGACGTGCGGCACCACATCGACGACTTCGACACCGTGCTGGCGTTCGCGGCGGCCGGGCAGGGCGTGGCGCTGGTGCCCCGGCTCGCCGCCCGCACCCCGCCGCCCGGGGTGCGGCTCACGCCGCTGCCGATAGAGCGGCGTACGCTGGCGGCCTTCAGGCGGGGGTGCGGGGAGCATCCAGCTGTTCGGGCGGCCATCGCCGCCTTCCACCAGGCCATCAACGCCTGAGTACGGCCGGCGCGATCCCGTACAGCACACGCTCTTCGCGATGCGATGACGACCTCCAGCGCCCAACTGTGTCAGAGCCCAGCGGGTGGGTAGCTGCACTCGACGCGCGCGCGAGCAGTCAGGCGAGGCGACATGCAGAAAACAGACCCCTTTCCCTTCGAACTCTCCGTCACCGTCAGCGAACGGAACCCGGCGGCCATCGAAGCGGCGGCCTACCCACTGGCGGAACGGTTCTTCGGCGCGGACGCCGAAGTCCACGTGGTCAGCGCCAAAGTCCACCCGGACCCGGACCACGTCGGCCACTTCACCGCCACCATCGTCTTCCGCCAAGTAACCACCTGAGAAGCCCCTCCCCGCAGGAACAGCGCTTACCCCCTCACTCACGGCACTCCGCTACTTCCGGTGCTCCGCTACAGCGCCGGCCGTGGGCGGTAGTCGGCGCCACCGCTTCGCTACTTCCGGCGCTCCGCGCAAACACAGCGCTCCGCGCAAAGGGCTCGCCCATACAGGCGCTTCGCGCACACGCAAGCTCGGCGCGCTCCCCGGGCCTCCGGCCCTCCTATGTGCGAGGGCAAGCCCTCGCGCTCCCGCTTCGCCGCACTGTTGAGCAGGGAAGATAGGGCCCACGAAACGCAGGAACATCGGCAGAACGCCCACCAACCCACCAGCAGACCACCCACGCCCCCATCGGCAGAACGCCCACGGAGATATCGGCAGATCGCCCACGAAGGTGTCGGCAGAACGACCACGGACCTATCGGCAGAACGACCACGTAACCGCTCTGAGCTGCACCGATGTATAACGACAACCATGATCTCACCTCAGCGACCTGGAGTCGTGACAGACTGAGAGACGTTCGGCCTGCGCAAGTCCCTCTTAATGATTGAGGAGGCAGCAAATCAATGGAGCCGGAAAATTTTACCGCTAAAGATCTCGCCGGAGCTGTGTGGAAGAAGAGCTCCCGTAGCGGCGGAAACGGCGGGAATTGCGTCGAGGTAACCACCGACTTCCCCGGCTTCATCGCCGTCCGGGACAGCAAAAACCCCCACGGCCCAGCACTTATCTTCACCCCAGGCGAGTGGCGAGCCTTCCTCAGCGGCGTCAAGCTCGGCGAGTTCGACGAATAGTCCCACTACCGGACTGCCCGGCGGGCCATACAAGTTCTCCGGACCTCATAAAAGCACTATCCAGCGGACGGCCTGCCGCCCCATAGTGCGCCTGCCTGTCGGGCCAACGAGCGGCGAAGCGGGAGCGCGAGGGCTTGCCCTCGCACAAAGAGGGCCGGAGGCCCGGGAAGCACGCCGAGCTTTCGAGTGGCGCGGAGCGCCTGGACGAGCGAGCCCTTTGTCCAAGCCCTGGACGTTCCGCATAGGAGCGTGGAACCCGGATGGCGACCGGTTGCTACAGCTCGGGTGACCGTGGATCCAGGCCCGCGCCCCGTACAGAATCTCCCGACATATCCGGATGCGGACCCAGCGATACCCCGGCCAGAATCGTCCGCATGACAGCGAAGATCACCCGAATCAACCCCGACGACCTCCACGAAACGGCCGGCTACCACCACATCACCATCGTCGAAGCCGGACGAACCGCGTACCTAGCAGGCCAGTGCCCCCTCGACCCCACCGGCGCCCTCGTCGGCCCCGGAGACCTCGACGCCCAGATCGACCAGGTCGCGGCCAACGCCCTCGCCGCCCTCACCGCCGTCGGCGCCCGCCCCGAGCACGTCGTCCGTTCCGTCATCTATGTGGTCAGCGACGAGAACCCGATGCTGACATCCGCCTGGGATCGCCTCAACAAGTCGGTCATCGCCCCGGCGTTCACCACAGCGAGCACCCTCCTGGGCGTCGCCCGGCTCGGCTACACCGGCCAGCTCATCGAGGTGGACCTGACGGCGGCGCTCCCCGACTGATCGGGCTTGCGATTCCCAAAATGATGTGCACGAAGAGTAATGACTTCGGTACGGTGCCATGACGTGCGGCCCTTGTGGCGCCGCCGGATATCAGGTTGATCCACTTCGTGACGTTACGGTTGAGCAGGGTCCACCGCAGGAGGAGGGAGCGCCCTATGTACTCGACAGCGCTGGCCGCAGCGCTCTCCGGCGCCTCGGTGGGCCAGCTGCGACACTGGCGGCGCCGGCCACCGGTGTTCTCACCGGAGTATTCGACCCCTCACAAGGTCCTGTACTCCTACAGGGACGTGGTCGCGCTCCGGTCGATCGTCTATCTGCGCGAGAACGACGTGACGTCGCTGCAGAGCATCCGCAAGTCGATCAAGAACTTGCGGGCTTTGGGCAAGAGCGAACACCTGTCGGAGTACAAACTGGTGCGGAGTGGAAGCACCATCATCCTCGTGGACGGCGCCGAAGCCATCGACCTGCTGCGCCGGCCGGGCAACACCATGCTGGCTCGCATGGTGGACGTCTTCGGCGAGTTCGACGGGCGGGTGGGGCGCGTCCTGCCCTTTCAGCAGCCGGTGCCGGGCGTGGTCGTCGACCCCGAGATCCGCGCCGGCTTTCCCGTGGTCGAGGGCACCCGGGTCGGCTATGACCAGGTGGCGGGGCTCATGGCCGACGACGTTCCGGCCGAGGACATCGCACGCTTCTTCCCCTCGGTCAACGCCGAAGGCGCCCGCGCCGCCCAGCGGTTCGCGACCTACGTCAGCCAGTACGCCGTCTCCGGGTCGAGCGACCGAGTCGCTTGATGAGGATTCTCCTCGACGAGAACGTCCCCGAACCACTGTCCGAACCGCTGACGTGGCTCCTGCGCGGACACCCGATGTCGCACGTCAACAAACAGTGGAAGAGCATCAAGGACCAGCAGCTCTACGAGAAGGCGAAGCGGCACGGCTACGACATCGTCATCTCCAACGACAGCCGGCAACTGTACGACTGGGAGATCTGCAGAGCGATCCAGCGGTCCAGCAGGCACGTGGTGTTCGTGGAGACCAGCAACGGCGGCCTGCGCTCCCTGTCCTCCGCTGCGGGCGCGCTGATTCACTGCATTCGTGACATCGTCGCCGAGTTGGAGAAGGCGGAGACACAGCGCATCGTCATCGTGCCGATGCTGCACGGCGAGCCCCGATTCAAGCCGTACGATCCACGTAAGGAAGCCCCTTCTCCGATGTGGCCCCGAAAGCAGCACGGCGACCACAAGCCAAGCCGCACAACCCGTTGAGCGCTCTCATGAAGAGAACCGCCTGTTCAGGATGATTCCTGCAAACCGGCCGCCGACAACGGCGCGGCGATGTCTTCGAGGCCGCGCCGTTCCGCCTTCACCCCGAAGATCAACTCGACGATCCCGCCGAGGATCATCAGGGTGGCGCCGATGGTGAAGGCGAGAGCCGTGTCGCCCGGCACCCCGCTCGACACCAGGCTGGCGAAGATCAATGGCCCGGCGATGCCGCCCGCCGCCGTGCCGATGGCGAAGAAGAAGGCGATGGCCATCGCCCGCGTCTCCATGGGGAAGATCTCGCTGACCGTCAAGTACGCGGAGGCGGCCCCCGCCGACGCCACGAACAGCACCACGGACCAGCAGGCGGTCAGGGTGACGGCGTTGAGCATGCCCTGGTTGAAGAGCCAGGCGGTGCCGAGCAGCAGCACGCCGGACCCGATGTAGGTGCCCGCGATCATCGGAACTCGCCCGACCGTGTCGAAGAGGGGCCCGAGGATCAGCGGGCCGAGGAAGTTGCCGACGGCGATGACGGCGAAGTAGTAGCCGGTGTGGGTGTCGATCTGGAAGAACGTCGAGAGGATCTGCGCGTACCCGAAGGTGATCGCGTTGTAGAGGAACGCCTGCCCGATGAAGAGGGAGAGCCCGAGCACGGTCCTGGTCGGGTAGAGGGCGACCATGGTGTGCGCGATGCGGACGAACCCGATGGATTTGCGGGTGTGGATCGTCATGGCCTGCCCAGCCGCGGGCAGCGGGCGGCCGGTTTCGCGTTCGACCTCGTTCTCGACGCCGCGGACGATGGTCTCCGCCTCGTCGCCGCGCCCGCGGATGAAGAGCCAGCGCGGGCTCTCCGGTACGTGCCGGCGGACGAGCAGGATGGCGAGCCCGAGGACGACGCCGAGCCCGAAGGCGACGCGCCAGCCGATGTTGACGGGCAGGTCGTTGAGCAGCGGCACGGTGAGCAGGGCGCCTCCGGCGGCGCCGAGCCAGTAGCTGCCGTTGATGAGGATGTCGATGCGGCCGCGGTGCTTGCTGGGGATGAGTTCGTCGATGGCGGAGTTGATGGCCGCGTATTCGCCGCCGATGCCGAACCCGGTCAGAAACCGGAACAGGAAGAACCACCACACGCTGAACGAGAACGCGGTGGCGAGGGTGGCCGCCAGGTAGACGACCAGGGTGATGATGAAGAGTTTCTTCCTGCCGTACCGGTCGGTCAGCCAGCCGAAGAAGAGCGCGCCGGAGCAGGCTCCGGCGACGTAGAGGGCGGCGGCGAGGCCGGCGACCTGTTCCTGGGTGATGTCGAGGCCGCTGCCGGGTTTGGCGAGCTGGGCCGAGAGGTTGCCGACGATGGTGACTTCGAGCCCGTCGAGGACCCAGACGGTGCCGAGACCGATGACGATCATCCAGTGCCAGCGTGACCAGGGCAGCCGGTCCAGGCGGGCCGGCACGCGGGTGGTGATGGTGCCGGTCTCGACGTCGCTCATGAGCACATCGGGTTTCCCCGCGGCCGGCGCTCAAACCTTGTGGACTTCCACCATGCGGGTCCGGCCCCACGGCCCGCCGTGCCAGTAGCGCCAGCCCAGTTCGCGGCCGTGGACGTCGCGGGCGCCGAGCTTACGGAGTACGGCTTCGTACGCGTGGGTGTGTTCGACGTCGGCGATGAGCAGCAGCC
The DNA here is from genome assembly GCF_040675175.1 of Nonomuraea sp. NPDC049649. Lineage (NCBI taxonomy): Bacteria > Bacillati > Actinomycetota > Actinomycetes > Streptosporangiales > Streptosporangiaceae > Nonomuraea > Nonomuraea sp. NPDC049649. The sequence continues at coordinate 147,552 of NZ_JBFAOH010000008.1, read as the reverse complement.
CGCCGGGGCGCAGGACCCGGAACGCCTCGCTCAGCGCCTGTTCGCGTTCGCGGGCGCCGCGGAGGCGGTGCAGGGCGAGCGCGGACACGACGACGTCGAACCGTTCGTCGTCGAAGGGCAGTTCGGTCAGGTCGGCGCTGACCAGGTCGACGCGGTCGGAGACGCCTTCGGCTTCGGCGTTGGCCCTGGTGGCGGCGTCGGTGCCGCGCCAGCGGTCCACTCCGGTGGCCCGCCCGGTGGTCAGCCGGGCGGCGGCGAGGAGGAGGACGGCGCCGCGCCCGCAGCCGAGGTCGAGCACGTCCTCGCCGCCTTCGAGCCGGTCCAGTTCGGCCCGCCAGACGGCGAACCGGCCGCGCCGGGTGGTGTAGAGGTGGCTGGCCACGCTGGCGAGCGTGTAGACGGCGCCGGCGAGGAAGGCGACGCCCGCGGCGAGGATCTCGTTGGCGAAGGCGACCGCGGCCAGCGCGAGCAGCAGGATGGTCCCGAGGATGAGACCGGTCAGCGCCCACGGCGCGTCCCACTCGTACTTTCCGCGTCGATCGCCCACATAGACGTTATAACGCACACGATCTCTTGACTTCATGTTGAAAGAGTCGAACCCCCAGGTGAGGGCAATCGACCGCGCCGCTGATTAGCGTTGGTGGGATCTGCGTACTCCGGGGGGTTTGACCAGGGATGACAGACAGGAAACGCAGCTTCGGACTCGGCGCCAGCCTCGGGCTGACGCTGGGGTCCGCCCTGTTGTGGGGAGTCGCCCATTTGGCGACTTATCGGCATCGGACCGCGTTCGTCCTTATGGGTGCGCAGATCGTGCTGATCGGCGCGATCCTCACCGTGGTGACCGCGTTCAGCACGCAGTTGCTGTCGCTGGCCGTGCAGCCAGGATGGATGACGGTGCTGGCGCTGATCCTGGCCGCCGTGGCGATCGCCTGGACGACCGTGATCATCTGGTCGTACATGCTGGTCCGGCCCGCCGCCTCCGGCGTGCCGGGCCGCGCGCTGTCCGCGGCTCTGACCGTCGCGCTCTGCGCGCTGGTGCTGGCTCCGACGGCGTACGCGGCGCGGCTGGCGTACGTGTCGCGCGACCTGGTCCAGCACCTGTTCGCCGGGAACTACGGCCCGGTCCTGGCCGAGGACCCGTGGAGCGGCGCCCAGCGGGTGAACTTCCTGCTCATCGGGGCCGACTCGGCGCCGAACCGGCCCGGGGTGCGCACCGACAGCATGACCGTGGCCAGCGTGGACACCGCCACCGGCGCCACCACGCTGCTCGGCCTGCCGCGCAACCTGGAGGAGGTGCCGCTGCCGCCCGGCCCGGCCCGCGACCGGTTCCCGTACGGCTTCACCGGCGACGGCACCATCAGCAGCCCCGGCCTGCTCAACGAGGTCTTCCAGTACGCGGAGAACCACCCGGAGGTGGTGCCGGGCGTGCCGGACGGCCAGCGCGGCCCGACGCTGCTGAAGGAGACGGTCAGCGGCGTGCTCGGCATCCCGGTCCGCTACTACGCGATGGTCGACATGGCGGGCTTCGCCGCGATGATCGACGCCGTGGGCGGCGTGCGGATCACCGTCACGGAGCCGATCGTGTACGGGAAGTACCGCGAGGGCCTGCTGCCCGCGGGCACCCGGGTGCTGAGCGGCGAGGAGGCGCTCTGGTACGGCCGGTCCCGCACCGACAGCGACGACTACGTGCGCATGGGCCGCCAGAAGTGCCTCATCAACGCGGTGGCCAGGCAGGCGGACCCGGTCACGCTGCTCAACAGCTTCGAGCAGCTGGCCTCGGCCACCAAGCGGGCCATCTCCACCGACGTCCCGGCGGACCTGCTCCCGGCCCTGGTGGAGCTGGCGGAGAAGGTGCGCGGCAGCCGCATCAAGAGCCTGAACTTCGTCCCGCCCCTGATCAACACCGCGGCTCCGGACTGGCGGTTCATCAGGCGCAAGACCGCGGAGGCGCTCTCCCCGGCGCAGCGCAAGCCACCGCCCGCGGCGGCCTCCGCCGCGACGCCGGCCGCGCCCACGGTGGACCCGGTGACCCTGGACAAGACCTGCGGCTAACCGGGTGACACCGCCGGCGCCTCGCGGCGGATGTGCATGCGCAGCCGGGAGTTCTCGACGGCCACCTCGTCGCAGATCCTGCGGATGATCCAGAGCCCGTAGCCGCGCGAGGCCGCGGGCGGCGGGTCGGCGCCGTACCGGTAGAGGTGGCCCGCAGTCAGCGTCCCGGCCGTGTCGGCCACGTCGATCCAGATGCCCCGGTCGTCGGCGCGGGCGCTCAGCGTCCCGGCCCCGCCGCCGTGTTCGAGCACGTTGTCGGCCGCCTCGTTGACGGCGATCACCAGATCGTCGAGCCGTTCGCCGGTCACCCCCGCGGCGGCGGCGAAGGAGCGGACGCGGTCGCGCAGCAGGCCGAGGTCGGCGGTGATGGGGCAGCGCAGCGCTGTCTCCTCGCCCATGATCATCTCCCGGCACGGTTCCCGGCCCGGCTGCGTGCTTCCCGCTTCCCGGCGGGTGCATACCTCAGACCACAGCGGAAGCTACACGCTCCGCCCCGGGATTACCCCCCAATGCCGGAGAACGCGGTCGTATCGACACATTCCAGAGACCCGACACGGGGTCGCCGATTGCCCCGTCCCACCGGCCTCTCCTGTGGCATGATGGTCACGCCAGATGGAAATGGTTTTCATAATCGTACTCAGAAGGGACAAAACGTGAGAGTGGCGTTCGTCGGCAAAGGCGGCAGCGGGAAGACCACGATGTCGGCGCTGTTCGCGAGATACGTGGCGAGCCGCGGCGCCCCGGTGGTCGCCGTCGACGCCGACATCAACCAGCACCTGGCGCTGGTGCTCGGCGTGGACCGCCCGCCCGAGCCGCTGGGCGCGCACCTCACCGAGATCAAGGACCTGCTGCGCGGCGACAACCCGCGCATCCCCTCCGCCGACGTCATGGTCAAGACCACCCCGCCCGGCCGCGGCTCGCGCCTGCTGCGCTTCCGCGACCTCGCCGCCTACGAGCACGGGGTCACCACCGCCGAGGGCATCCGGCTCATGGCCACCGGCCCGTTCGAGGAGGACGACCTCGGCGTCGCCTGCTACCACTCCAAGGTCGGCGCGGTCGAGCTGCTGCTCAACCACCTGGTCGACGGCCCCGGCGAGTACGTCGTGGTCGACATGACCGCCGGTTCCGACTCGTTCGCCTCCGGGCTGTTCACCCGCTTCGACCTGACCTTCCTGGTCGCCGAGCCGACCCGCCAGGGCGTCGGCGTCTACAAGCAGTACCGCGACTACGCCGCCGACTACGGCGTGGCCCTGGCCGTCGTCGGCAACAAGGTGCACGGCCCGTCCGACGTCGAGTTCCTGCGCGAGCACGTCGGCTCCGGCCTGCTCACCTGGATGGAGCACTCCGCGGCGGTGCGGGCCATGGAGCAGGGCCGCCCGTTCGCCCTCGACGACCTGGAGCCGGCCAACTCCGACGCGCTCACCGTGCTGCTCAAGCACCTCGACGAGCAGGAGAAGGACTGGGAGCGGTTCGGCAGGCAGACGGCCGAGTTCCACCTGCGCAACGCCCAGGCGTGGGCCAACGCCAAGACCGGCGCCGACCTGGCCGCGCAGATCGACCCCGAGTTCGTCTACGGGCCCTGACCACACGACTGTCGCCCTCGGGCCATCTGGAGCGTTTCCGGATGTCCACCTAGCGTCAACAAGGCGATGTCCTTCCTGAAAGGAGACAGCATGTCGCTGACCGTTCCGAACGATCTGCTCGACCGGGCCCAGGCGGGCGACGTCGACGACGCGGCCTTCGTGGCCTGCGTGCGCGACTCCCTGCCCTACGCCTGGTCGGTGATCAGCGAGCTGGTCGAAGAGCGAGACAAGACGGGAGCCGAGTTCGCCGACAACCAGGTGCCGCCACCTGACGAGAAAGCCCGCGGGGAGCTCCTGCGGTGCCTGGCCAGCGACGCCATGCGCGGCGCGCTGGAGCGCCACTTCGGCGTCCGCCTCGCCTTCCAGAACTGCCATCGGGTGGCCGTGTTCGCGCCGTCCGCCGGTGAGGCGCTGCGCGAGTTCGTCACGCCACGCGCGCAGATCCTCAACCAGAAGCCGGAGCTCGTCGACTGCTAGCTCCGCTCACGGCCACCCGTCGCGCCTGAGGGCGGGTGGCCCCGGAGGCGGGGCAGCACCTCCGCGCCGAGCCTCCGCACGTTCTCCAGCACCCGCTCCGGGTCCCCGGCGCCCTCCACCATGAGCAGGAACCGCTCCACCCCCGTCGCCGCCGCCGTGCGGGTCAGCCGCTCGACGCACAGGTCGGGCGAGCCGACCGGATGGATACGGGTGAGCAGGTCCACGTACGCGGCCACGTCCCGAGGGGGCCGCGCCCGGCCGTCCACCGGCACGTAACCGGCCAGCCCCGGCTCCAGCCAGGCGGGCATGGCCCGTTTCAGCTCCCCGGCCGCCTCCGCCGTGCTGTCGGCCACGTGCGCCACCGCCGCCGCCACATGCCCCGGGTCCGCTCCCCCGGCGCGCTCCGCGTAGCCGCGGACCATCCCGGCCTTCTCCTCGTCGCCGACGTGCAGCCCGAGCAGCATGGGCAGTCCCCGGTCGGCCGCGAGCGCGGCGGTCCCCGGCGAGGTGCAGGCGACGACGGGCCGCATCCGGGCGGCGGGCACCACGGTCACCTCGCGGAAGGCGAAGAACTCGCCGCCGGCCTTGACCGGCCCGCCGGACAGCGCGGCGACGAGCAGGTCCAGCGACTCGGGGAAGCCGCGCTCGAACCGCGCCAGGCCGGTGCCGAACACCTCCAGGTCCACCCACGGCCCGCCCCTGCCGACGCCCAGCGTGAACCGGCCGCCCGACAGGTGGTGGAGCATCGCCGCCTGCTCGGCCAGCGCGATCGGGTGCTGGGTGGACAGCACGCTCACCGCCGTGCCGAGCCCGATGCGGGAGGTCCGGCCGGCCGCCACCGCGGCGAGCGTGGTGGGCGACGGGCAGACGCCGTAGGACATGAAGTGGTGCTCGGCGATCCACGCCTCGTCGAAGCCCGCCTGCTCGGCCGCCACGATCAGGTCCACCGTGTCGGTCAGGACGCGGCCCGGTTCCCGCCCGGGGAAGCCGGCCGCGATGAGGAAGATGCCGATGCGCACCCCTCCGATGATGTCAGCCGAAGAGGCTGACCTGACCCTCTCCCACGGCGGGATCCCGGTGTCGTCTCAGATGCCGCCACTGCGGCAGGTCGTCGAGGTAGGACCAGGAGAGCCGGTGGTGCGCTGTCGGCCCGAGCCGGGCCAGCGCCTCCTGGTGGAGCGGCGACGGGTAGCCGGCGTTCTCCGCGAACCCGTACTCCTCGCACCCCAGCCCCGCCATGTGGGCGTCCCTGCGCACCTTGGCCAGCACCGACGCGGCGGCCACCGACACACTGGCCGCGTCGCCCCGGACCTCCAGCCGCACCCGCCAGGGCGGGCCGATGTAGTCGTGCTTGCCGTCCAGGATCACCGCGTCGGGCCGCACCGGCAGCGCCTCCAGGGCCCGCCGGGCGGCCCGGCGCAGCGCCTCGGTCATGCCCAGCTCGTCGATCTCCCGGTGGGACGCCTCGCCGAAGCCGACGCCCGCCGCCCACGACCGGAGCTCGGCCGACACCGCCTCGCGCTTGGCGGCGGTGAGCTTCTTGGAGTCGGTCAGCCCGGACGGCGGCGGCTCCGCGCCCGCGACCACGGCGCACACGGTGACCGGGCCCGCCCAGGCGCCCCGGCCCACCTCGTCGACGCCCGCGACCGTGCGGATGCTCGGCTGGGACAGCAGCAGGTGCTCGATCTCGTACGAGGGCGGCATGGCCCCAGACGTTACCGCGCGGCGAGCCGTACGGAGGGGTGGTCCGCGGCGATGAGCCGGGCGGCGACGTGCATCGCGCGGAGCGTCACCGAGACCGACGGCCGGTTCACGCTGGAGGCGCGGGCCACGGCCAGCACCTCGCGGCCGACCGGATTGCCGGGGAAGTGGCGCACCGCGATCCCGCGGACCCCGGCGGCCAGCGCCAGCGCGGGCACGGCCGCGATGCCGATGCCCTTGGCCACCAGCGACAGGATCGTGCCCAGGCCCTCGAACTCCCACGGGACCGGTTTGGTGCCGCCCACGTCTATCAGCAGCCGGTCGACGGCCAGCCGGGACGGTTCGCCGTCGGGGGTGGCCATCCACGGCTCGTCCCGGAGTTCTTCCAGGTTGAGCGGCACCTCCGGGTCGGCGAGCGGGTGCTTGCGCGGCACCACGAGCACGAGCGGGTCGGACAGCAGCGGGAAGACGCGCAGGTTGTCGCTCTCGGAGGCGCGGCCGTACCAGTCGTCGACGAGCGCGATGTCGACCTCGCCCGACTGGACTTCTCTCATGCCCCTTCCGGAACGGCTCTGCCGCAGGCGGAGCGTGAGTTCGGTGTGGCGGCGGAGCGAACGGGCGAGCGCCGGGGCGAATGCCACCGCCGCTGTGGGGAAGGCGGTGACGACGACTCGCCCGGCGGGGCTCCCCGCGTGGGCCGACAGGTCCGATTCCGCCTCTTCGACCAGGGAAAGGATGCGTTCCGCGTGGGAGACGAGCCGCCGTCCGGCGTCGGTGAGTTCGGCGCTTCTGGCCGTCCGGTCGATGAGGGCGACCCCGGCCTCGCGCTCCAGCGCGGCCAGTTGCTGGGAGACCGCCGACGGACTGTAACCGAGAGACTCGGCGGTCGCGGCGATACTCCCCCGACGTGCGAATTCGCAGATCAACACCAATCGCCGCAAATCGAGCATCAGACTTCCTTACGCCTACCCACAACAAGCCTCGCTTGTGCTGATGCCTTCATCCAACCACTCTGGGAACGTGACAAACATGGCTGTGAATCTCTCCGCAACGCTCGCTGCGAACGAAGACATCGAGCGAAGACGCCGCGCCGGGCAGCACGTGGTGAACCTGGCCTTCGGTGAGGCCGGTCTCCCCGTCCACCCGGCGCTGCGCGAGAAGCTGGTCGCCGCGTCAGGACGCAACGGCTACGGGCCGGTCGCGGGGGCGGCCGAGCTCCGCGACGCGGCGGCGGGCTACTGGACACGACGGAGGCTCATCACCGAACCCGCACAGGTCGTCTGCGGACCCGGCAGCAAGTCGCTGCTCTACGGGCTGCTGCTGGCGATCGGCGGCGACGTCGTGCTGACGAAGCCCAGTTGGGTCAGTTACGCCGCGCAGGCCGATCTGGTCGGCTCCAGCCCGATCCTGGTCCCCCCGCCCCCCGGCGAGGGCGGCACGCCCGACCCCGAGCTGGTCGCCGAGGCCGTGCTGGCCGCGCGCGCACTGGGCCGGACCGTGAAGTCCGTGCTCGTGACGCTGCCCGACAACCCGACGGGGCTGCTCGCGCCCGAGCGGACTCTCCGCCGCCTGGTGGAGGTCGCCCGCGAGCTGGACCTCTACATCATCTCCGACGAGATCTACCGCGACCTGCTCCACGACCCCGGCCTGTCGTACACCTCCCCGGCCGACCTGGCGCCGGAGCGCGCGCTGCTCACCACCGGGCTCAGCAAGAGCCTGGCGCTGGGCGGCTGGCGGATCGGCGTGGCCAGGCTGCCCGACGGGGCCGACGACCTGCGCCGCAGGCTGCTCGCCGTGGCCAGCGAGATCTGGTCCGCACCGGCCGCACCGGTGCAGGAGGCCGCCGCGTACGCCTTCACCGACCCGCCCGAGCTGACCGAGCGCATCGCGATGAGCCGGCGCCTGCACGGGACGCTGGCGAACGCGGTCCGCGACCGGTTCCTGGCGATCGGCGCGTCCGTGCCGGCCCCGCACGGTGGTTTCTACCTCTACCCCGACCTGGGTCACCTGGGGCTCGGCGGCGCGGCGGAGGTCACCCGGCTGCTGCTCGAAAGGCACGGCATCGGCGTGCTGCCCGGCCACGCGTTCGGCGACGATCCCGCCGCCGCCCGCGTCCGCGTCGCGGTCAGTCTCTTGTACGGGGACACCAACGAGGAGCGGACGGCCGCGCTGAACAGCACCGACCCGCTCTCGCTGCCGTGGGTCAAGGCCAGCCTCGACCATGTGGCCCTCGGCCTGGCCGAGCTGGCGGTGAGCTTCCCCGAGCCCAGCCACGCCCTGGCCATCTGATCCTCCAGACCCCGAGACGTACGAAGGCCCCGCCCTGTCCCCCCAGGGCGGGGTCTTCGGCGTCTCGGCGGTGTCCCGGATGTGGCCGCCCCCGCGTGCCACGTCCCGGCTATCTACAGAGTCGCCTGCCGTGCTCAACGGGGAATCAACGCCGGATCAACGGAACAATTAACGAATCCGCGCGTTCCTAGGTACGAGCAGAGGTTGGACCTATCATTTGGTAACAAATCGTTCCATTGCTGTGGGGACTGGCGGCATGGCTGGTGAGGGCGTCGAGGCTGGATTACGGTTCGCCGTGCTGGGTCCTGTCCGGGCCTGGCGCCACGGACAGGAGCTCGACCTGGGCACCCCGTTGCAGCGTTCCATTCTCGGGATGCTGCTGCTCAAGGAGGGGCACGCGGTCACCCCGGCCGAGATGATCGACGCCGTCTGGGGCGAGGAGTCGCCGCCTCGCGCGCTCGGCGCGCTGCGCACCTACATCTCCCGCCTGCGTACGGTCCTGGAGCCGGACCGGCCCGCCCGCACCCGCCCCGAGCTGCTGACCTCCGTCGGCAAGGGCTACGCGCTCCGGCTGCCTCCCGGCTCGCTCGACCTGACCCGGTTCGAGCAGGCCGTCGCCGACGCCGAGACCGCCCGCCGGGCGGGCCGCCTCCCCGTCGCCGCCGAGCGCATGCGGGCCGCGCTCGCCCTGTTCGAGGGCGAGCCGCTGGCCGGAGCCGTCGGCCCCTACGCCGAGCACCAGCGCGACCGCCTCGCCGAGCGGCGGCTGGGCGTCATCGAGGCGCTGATGGACGTCGACCTGGAGCTGGGCGGCCACGCGGCGGTCGTCTCCGAGCTGGTCGCGCTGGTCGCCGACCATCCGCTGCGCGAGCGGCTGCGGGCCCAGCTCATGCTCGCGTACTACCGCTGCGGGCGGCAGGGCGACGCGCTGGCGGTGTTCACCGAGACCCGCCAGGCGCTCATCGACGAGCTCGGCGTCGAGCCGGGGCCTGAGCTGGCCGCCCTGCACCAGCGCATCCTGGCCGCCGACCCCACGCTGGCCGCGCCGCCCCAGGCCGAGACCGCGCAGGAGACCCCGGAGCCCGGGGACGAACCGGCCCTCGACCTGCCCAGGCCCGCCCAGCTCCCGGCCGCGGTGAACGACTTCACCGGACGCGAGGAGGTCGCCGGGTGGCTGCGCTCGCTGCTGTCGGCCCCGTCGTCGGCCGAGGGCGTGCCGGTCGCGGCGATCTGCGGCATCGGCGGCGTGGGCAAGACGACCCTGGCGGTGCACGTGGCGCACCTGCTGGACGAGGTCTTCCCCGACGGCCAGCTCTACGCCGACCTGCGCGGCTACACCGACGAGGCCACCGACCCGGCCACGACGCTCGGCTCGTTCCTGCGCGCGCTGGGCATCCCGGCCGACGTGATCCCGGAGAGCCCGGCCGACCGGTCGGCGCTCTACCGGTCGATCCTGGCCGAGCGGCGCATCCTCGTGCTGCTCGACAACGTCCGCGACGCCGCCCAGGTGAGCCCGCTGCTGCCGGGCTCGCCGGGCTGCGCGGCGATCGTGACCAGCCGCTCCAAGCTGGCCGACCTGCCCTCGGCCAAGCTCGTCGACCTGGACGTGATGGAGCCCGACGAGGCGCTGTCGCTGTTCGCCGCGGTGGCCGGTCCCGAGCGGGTGGCGGCCGAGCACGGCGCCGCCATGGACGTGGTGGCGGCCTGCGGGTTCCTGCCGCTGGCGGTGCGGATCGTGGCCGCCCGGCTGTCCGCCCGGCCGTCGTGGACCGTGGCCTCGCTGGTGCCCCGGCTGGCCGACGAGCAGCGCCGGCTGGACGAGCTGCGGGTCGGCAACCTGGCCGTGGAGGCCACCTTCGCGCTCGGCTACGGCCAGCTCGACCCGGTCCAGCAGCGCGCCTTCCGGCTGCTGTCGCTGCCCAACGGGCCGGACATCTCGGTCGGGGCGGCGGCCGCGCTGCTGTCGACCACCGAGATCGAGGCCGAGGACGTGCTGGAGTCGCTGGTCGACGCGAGCCTGGTGGAGGCGCCCGCGCCCGGCCGCTACCGCTTCCACGACCTGCTCAAGCTGTTCGCCCGGCGGGAGCTGGAGAAGGCCGAGCGGCAGCAGGCGCGCACGCTCGCGCTCCGGCGGCTGCTCGGCTTCTACCTGGCCTCCACCCAGTCCGCGCACCGGCTGGCCTACGAGGGCAGCATGATCTCCGACAACCTCGTGGTGGTCGGCAGCGGGCGCACGTTCGCCACCGCCGAGGAGTCCGTCGCCTGGCTGATCGTGGAGGGCGACGCGCTGTTCGCCACCATCAACCAGGCCGCCGCCTCCGCCCGCGCGGGCGACGAGCTGCTGCCCGCCGGTGACCTGCTGGTGGCGATGGAGCCGCTGCTGGAGTCCGGCACCCACACCCGCGAGTTCGACCACGGCACCCGCGCCGTGCTGGCCGCCGCGCTGCGGCTCGGCGACCGGGCCTGTGAGCTGCGGGCCCGGTACGTGCTGGGCCGGGTGCTGTTCGCGGGCAACCGGCTGCCCGAGGCCGAGGAGCAGTTCCTGCGGGTGCACGAGCTGTCGGCCGAGCGCGGCGAGAAGATCGTCACCGGCGAGGTGCTGAACGCACTGGCCGTCGTGGTGGGCCGGCAGCGCCGCCACACCGAGGCGCTGTCCTGGTTCGACGCGGCCATGCGGTGGTACCGGGAGAACGGGGTGCCGGCCGGGGAGGCGCTGGTGCTCAGCTACTCGGCCCGCGAGTACCTCGGCCTGAACCGGCCCGAGGACGCCATCGCGGCGGCCGAGAAGGGCCTGGCCCTGTTCACCGAGATCGGCAGCGGCGCCGGCACCGCCAGGGCCCGCTACCACCTGGGCATCGTGCTGTCACGGGTCGGGCGGCTCACCGAGGCCGTCCACCACCACGCCGAGTGCCTGGCCTTCTTCCGCGCCGGCAAGCAGCGGGTGTGGGAGCAGCGGGTCTGCTCGCGGCTGGCCGAGACGTTCATCGCCGCCGAGCGCTACGAGGACGCGGTCCGCCACGCCGAGCAGGCGCGGGCCGTCGCCCGCGAGATCGGTCATCCGTACGGGGAGGCGCTGTCGCTGACGGTGCTCGGCCGCGCGCTCAAGGAGCTGGGCAGCACGGACCGGAGCGCCGACTGCCTACGGCAGGCCCTCGGGATCTTCACCCGGCTCGGCGCGCCCGAGGCCGGCGACGTCAGGACCCTGCTCGACAGCCTCCCCGTCGGGGGGAAGGTCGTCGAGACCTGAGTACAGCTCGTCGTCCAGACGGGTCATCCACACATGGTTGAACACGGCTGTCCTTCGGGAGTCACGAAGGTCGAGTGGACGGCCCGACCGGCCGCCTGACCACCGCGCGTCGCTAGGGGGCCCGGTTATCCGGATGCTCCGCGCGGCGGCTAGCCGCCTCACAACGGCGGCCGGCCGGACCTGACACGGTCCCTCGAACCCCCCAGGGCCGTGCCGTAGTCAGCAGCTTCCACCCTGGGGATTGACAGCCAATCAACGCCCGATAAACGGCCTCACAGGAGGAAAAATCCCTCGGCGATGAGCGGGCGGATCGCCTCCGTCTGCAGTGCCGCGCCGTCGCCGACCAGCTCGGCGATCACGTTGAGCAGCGGCCCCAGCGCCAGCTCGCCGTCGCAGACGCCGGCCAGCGCCGCCTCGACCGTGCCCACCTCGCGGGTACGGCGCAGCCCGGTGGTCTGGCGGAGCACGATGCGCATCGGATCCTCGGCACCGGGCAGTCCCACCCGCTCGTCGAGCAGCCCCTCGGCGGTGCGCAGCCGGGCCGAGGCGAGGTCGCGGACACGGTGGGCAGCGGCGATCGCGTCGAGCACCCCGTCGACGTACTCGCCGACCGGCAGCGCCACCTGATGGGTGAGCTGCTCGACGCGGATCACCGGGTCGAGGCTGCCGGAGTTGCGCATGCTGATCCAGCCGAAGCCGACCGCCTCGACCTTCTGCTCCTCGAACCAGGCCAGCCACCGGTCGTAGTGCCCGGCGTATCCGGGGGTGCCCTGCTCGGCGGCGTCGCGCAGCCACAGCTCGACGTACTCCGCCGGGTCCTGGACGTCGCGCTGGACCACCCAGGCGTCGCAGCCGCCGTCGCGCAGCCAGCCGCCCACCCGGTCGCGCCAGTCTTCGCCCTCCACGTGCAGCCAGCTGGCCAGGAAGTGGGCCTGGCCGCCGGGGCTGAGATGGCGCGGGGTCGCCCGTACGAGATCGCGGCAGAACGCGTCACCGCCGGCGCCCGTCTCGCGGTAGGTCAGCCTGCCGCCGGGAGAGATCACGAACGGCGGGTTGGCCACGATGAGGTCGTACTGCTCGTCCTCGACCGGCTCGAACAGCGAGCCCACCCGGGCGTCCACGCCCGGGAGCCCGGAGAGCCGCCAGCTCAGCCGGGCCAGCTCGATCGCGCGCGGGTTCACGTCGGTGGCGGTCACGTGCTCGGCCCGGCCGCCCAGCGACACCACCTGCACGCCGCAGCCGGTGCCGAGGTCGAGCGCCCGGCCGACGGGGCGGCGGGTGACGAGCTGGGCGAGGTTGGCGGAGGCGCCGCCCGCGCCCACCACGTGGTCGGGGCGGAGCGCCGGGTCGCCGGGGCGCACCTTGCGGTCGGAGACCACGTAGCCGTCGGTCTCCCACGGCTGCAGATGCACGTCGGCCCGGACCGTGTCACCGTCGGCGGTGACCAGCCCCGACTCCAGGACCGCCGCGGGCAGGCGCCCGGCCTCGACGGGGACGCCCAGCCACCAGAGCCGGATCAGCGCGGCGAGCGGGTCGCCGTCGGCCGTGGCACGCAGCGCCGGGACCAGCTCTTCGCGGGAGAGCGCGGTGGCGGCGACGTCGCCCAGCCGCTCGCGTACGCCGTCGACGGTGTAGCCGGTCTCGAGGAGATGATCGCGCAGTCGTTCCACGACCCCATCCTTTCACCGCGTAACCACATTCATGATCCGATACCGTAAGTGATCATACTGTTACCGAGATGAACCGGCATTCTTCAAGCGAAGGACAAGTAAGCGCGATATCTCTTGTCCTGCCCCCGCCGTTCGAAGAGGAGCGGATCCCCGTGCTCATCCCCTGCCTGGCCTGTGAGGCGCGTTTCCTGCCCGACGAGTACTTCGGGGCCTGCTCCGACTACGACCGGGGCCTGGACCGGGTGTCGTGGACGTGCCCGAGCTGCGGCAACCACGACGATCTGCGGGTGCTGCCCGGCGAGCTCGGGTTCGGCTATCCGCACGGCCGCCGCTTCCACGTGCAGGACCGGGTGCGCGTGCCGGGGCTGCGGCGGCAGCGGGGAGAGCTGCGGCTCGACATCACGCTCGACGCGGGAAACTGGAAGGTGCGCTCGCGGCCGCGCCAGCCCGTCTAGTCGTCGTCGCGCTGGCGCAGGCTGTGCCAGGCGGCCTCGGCCAGGCCCTTGACCTCTTCGTCGGTGGGGGTGTGCGCGCCGGCGAACCAGAGCCGGCAGATCTCCTGCGCCGGGCCGAGCCAGAGCACGTAGCACATGGTCGGGGAGACGGGCTGGAGGCGGCCGTTCTCGATGTGCGGGCGCCACCAGTCGGACACCTTGCGGAAGAACTCGCGGCGGGCGTCGGCCACCTCGGCGCCGCCGGGTTCGTGCTTGCGCGGCGGGCGCTCGCTGACGAGGAGCCTGGCCCGCTCGGGGTGCTCGCCGGACCAGCGCATGTGGAAGGCGACGACCGCCTCCACGCCGGCGCGGGCGTCGTCGTGCCGCATGAGCTCGGCGAGGAACTCCTGCTGGTAGGCCCGGAGGGTCTCGGCGTAGAGGACGCCGAAGACGTGCTCCTTGCTGGCGAAGTGATGGTAGAAGCTGCCTACGCTCACTCCGCTCTCGTCACGGAGGCTGGCCAGGGTGGTGGCCGACACCCCATCCTGGCTGAACCGCCGGAGCGCGCCTTCGATGATCCGGGTCCGGCCGTCGCGTCCGTTCTTGGCACTCTTCACACTGTCAATGGTGAGCCACCAGAACCTTGTTCCGCAAATATCAGGGCCTCTCGGATCATAGCGGTCACCTCCACCGTTCCGGCGGATACTTTCATTTTCGCGTCCGGCCAGAATCTGCGGATCATGCCGAGCGCCCGGCGATTATCACCCAGGACGTCCATCCCGACCGTGCGCGCCCCGCGGGCGGCCGCCCGGCCCAGCAGCGCGTCGACCAGCCGGGTCCCGAGCCCGAGCCCCTGCCACCGGTCGGTGACCACCACCGCGATCTCCACGTCTGCCGGGCCGCCCCGGTAGCTCATGGCATGCCCGACGATCTCTCCCCCGTACACGGCGACGAGCGCGTCCTTGACGTCGTCCACCTCGACCAGCGCGCGCACCATGCTCGCCGCGGGACGGCTGACGCCGGTGAAGAAGCGCAGGGTCTGCGTGCCCAGGGAAAGGCCCGTGAGAAAGCTCCGGACGCGCTCGGCGTCCTCGCACGCGGCGGTACGGATCAGCACCCCGCTCAGGGAATCCCCCTGGGTTCCAGACATGAACTCAGCTTGCTCTCGAACGCCTGAGTCTGTCAAATGAACTCAGGTAGACTATTCGCATGAGAGTGCCTTTCCGGGTGAACAACTGCTCGATCGAGCGCACCCTGGACGTCGTCGGGGAGAAATGGACCTTCCTGGTGCTGCGTGAGGCATTCAGCGGCGTGAGACGCTTCGCCGACATGCAGGCGAACACCGGCGCGCCGCGCCAGGTGCTCAGCGCCCGGCTGGCGCGCCTGGTCAACGAGGGGCTGCTGCGCAAGGTGCCCTACCGCGAGCCGGGCCAGCGCCAGCGCGACGAGTACCGGCTGACCGAGAAGGGGCGCGACCTCTACCCCCTGCTGGTCGCGCTGATGCACTGGGGCGACAAGTACCTCGCGGGCGAGGAGGGCCCGCCCGTGCTGCTGACCCACCGCGACTGCGGCGCCCTGGTCGAGCAGCACTTCCGCTGCGCCGAGGGCCACGAGGTCGGCGGGCCCACCGAGATCACCCCGCTGCCGGGCGTGACCGGCAAGACCGCCTGAGCCGCGTGCGGGAGCACCCCACGCGGTGCCTACCCTTGAAGCGTGTACCGGTTCCTGCTCACGCCCCGGTGGATCGCGCTCCACATCGTCGTGCTGCTCGTGATCCCCGCCTTCGTGCTGCTGGGGCAGTGGCAGTTCGGCCGCTTCGAGGAGCGCTCGGCCAACAGCGACGTGGTCACCCGCAACCTCGAAAGCCCGCCGGTGCCGCTGGACACCCTCGTCCAGCCGGGCAGGCCGGTCGCGGAGTCCGACCGGTTCAGGAACGTCACGGTCTCCGGCACGTACGACCCCGCGCAGGAGCTGGTCGTCCGCAGGCGGCCGCAGAGCGGGCGGCCGGGCTACTACGTCCTCACTCCCCTGGTCACCGGCGGCGGCCACGCCGTGCTGGTGAACCGGGGCTGGGTCAAGGCCGGCGCCACCGCCGACGAGCATCCGGAGGTGCCGCCGCCGCCCACGGGTGAGGTAACTGTCACCGGAAGGCTACGGCTGAGCGAGACCACGGAGAACAGCGGCATCCGGGAGCGGCCCGGGCTGCCGCCCCGGCAGGTGCTGCTCATCAACCCGGCCTCGATCGGCCCGAACCTGCCGTACCCGCTGCTCGACGGGTTCGTGGAGCTGACCGGGCAGGAGCCCGCGAGCGCCACCGCCCCCGAGCCGGTGATCGAGCCCGACGTGGGCTCCGGCGGCGGGCTCAACCTGGCCTACAGCGTGCAGTGGTGGCTGTTCATCGGCATCGCGGTCGGCGGCTGGGTGCTGCTCATCAGGCGCGAGGTGGCCGACCGGAAGGCCCAGCAGGCGGAGGCCGGGCAGGAGGAGGTCCCCACCGCTTAAGGTGTGGACGTGATCAGGCATATCAAGTTCGCCAACATCCACAATTTCCGTGACCTTGGCGGGTATGCCACCGCCGACGGCCGCTCGGTCCGCTGGCAGCGCCTCTACCGCGCCGACTCCCTCGGCTGGCTGGCCGGCGACGACGTCGAGAGGTTCCGGGCGCTCCGCGTCCGCACCGTGATCGACCTGCGCCACGCCTACGAGACGGAGAAGTACGGCCGTGTCCCCGACGACCACGGGCTGGCCTACCACAACCTCCCCATCGAGGGCCGCCGGTGGGACGTCGACGTCTTCGACGCGGACCAGGGCGTGGCCCGCTTCCTGGCCGACCGCTACCTGGAGACCGCCGAGGACGGCGTGGAGAACCTGCGCGTCGCCCTGGAGACGATCTGCCGCGCCGACAGCGCCCCCGTGGTCGTCCACTGCGCCGCGGGCAAGGACCGAACCGGCCTGCTCTCGGCGCTCGTGCTGTATCTCCTGGGCGTGTCCGAGGACGACATCGTCGCCGACTACGCCCTGACCGGTCTGGCCACCGACCGGTTCATCGCCGACTGGCAAGCCCGCCACCCGGGCGCCGAGGCGTGGACCGGCTTCGGTCAGGCCCCCGCGGAGGCGATGCGTCTCTTCCTCGCCGACCTCCGCGCCCGCCACGGCTCCGTCGAGTCGTACGTGACGGAGAAGATCACCCTCTCGCCGGAGGCCGTCGCCGCCCTCCGCGCCCACCTCCTGACGGACCCGGAAACCGCTCACCAGGCGTGACTCCGTGATCACGCAACCCGCAGGATCGCCATGGACACGCCATAAGCGCTCAATTAGATACACCGCAGCTTGTTAGCCGTTATGCAGGCGTCGTACGGTTACCAGCGTGACTACGCCGCTGCTTCCCGACCCAGAGCCGAGGCGGCGCGACTACGTGATCATTTCCGCCGACGATCACCTGATCGAGCCTCCGGACCTCTTCGAGGACAGGGTGCCGGAAAAGTACGCCGACGTCGCGCCGAAGGTGGTGGAGACCGAGGCCGGTCACCAGGTGTGGCGCTACGGCGGCGCCACCTATCCGTGCGCGGGGCTCGACGTCGGTGCCGGCCTGCCGCGCGAGCAATGGACGCTCGACCCGGTCAGGTTCGAGCACATCCGCCCCGGCTGCTACGACATCGACGCCCGCATCAAGGACATGGACGCCGCCGGCATCTGGGCCGCGCTCTGCTTCCCCGGCATGGTGGCGGGCCAGGCCGGCATCGCCTTCGCCAGGACGCGCGACCAGGAGCTGGGCCTGGCCCTGGTCAAGGCCTACAACGACTGGCAGATCGACGTCTGGGCCGGCACGTTCCCGGAGCGGATCATCGGGCTGCAGCTGCCCTGGCTGCCCGACCCCGACCTGGCGGCCAAGGAGATCAGGGCCAACGCCGCGCGCGGCTTCAAGGCCGTGGTGTTCCCCGAGTTCCCGACCCGGCTGCGGCTGCCGTCGATACACAGCAACCACTGGGACCCGTTCTTCGCGGCCTGTGAGGAGACCGGCACCGTCGTCTGCCTCCACACGGGCGCGTCCAGCTGGTCGCCGGTGCCGTCGCCCGACACCCCCATCGAGGCGATAACGACGCTGATGCCGGCCAGCGCCATGTTCGCCTGCGCCGACTGGCTCTGGTCCGGGCTGCCGCTGCGCTTCCCGAACCTGCGCATCCTCATCGTGGAGGGCGGGGTGGGCTGGCTGCCGATGCTGGCCCAGCGGGCCGACTACGCGCTCGACCATCCGGTGTCGAGCGGGGAGACGACGTGGGAGGGCGGGCTCAAGCCGAGCGAGGTGCTGCGCCGCAACTTCTACTTCGGCACGCTCAACGACCACTCGCTGTCGGGCGTCAGGCTCGCGGTCGGGCTCGACCACGTACTCCAAGAGAGCGGTTACCCGCACTCCGACTCGACCTGGCCCGACACGCAGCAGGCGGTCGCGCGCAACCTGGGCCCGCTGCCGCCCGCCGACATCGCCAGGGTCGCGTACGGGAACGCGGCCCGCCTGTTCGGTCACCCGCTCCCGTCACGGGCCTGGCTGCGGATGGAGGAGATCTAACTTTCCTGGGGCCGCGCCTCGACGCGGCCGTCGATGACCTTGCGCTGCCAGTCGACGTACCGGCCGCTCTCGCCGAGCAGCGACGCCATCAGCCAGAGGAACACCCCGAAGTCGTCGGCGACCCCGATGAGGACGAGGAAGTCGGGGATCAGGTCGATGGGCGAGATGATGTAGACCACGCCCATCGCCATGAGCCCGAGCTTGCCCTTGCCGAGCCCCGCGTACCGGCCGCGCATCACGTCGCCGATCATGCACGGGATCGCCCGTACTCTCGTCATGAGCGGCGGCGAGCCCGGCTTGCTCACCTCGCGGTAGGTCCGCCAGGCCGCGGCGGCCCGTGCTGCTTTCGGCTTCATGAGATCCCCTTTACCCCGATCCACACGACATAACGTGTTACCGGAGGGGATTCGTTCCTAGCGATCACATCGCCGGGTGCGCGAACGGCGCGGCGGCCTCGATCTGGGCCGCCACCCTGACCAGCAGGTCCTCCCGGCCGGGCGCGGCGACAAGCTGGACGCCGACGGGCAGCCCGGCGGCCGTCCGATGCAGCGGCAGCGAGATCACCGGCTGGCCGGTGGCGTTGAAGGGCGAGGTGAAGGCCACCACGTGCGCCGTCCGCTCCATGGCGAGCCCCGGATCGCGGGACGGGATCCAGCCGAGCGGGAACGGCTCCACGGCCATCGTGGGGGTGAGCAGCAGATCGTGCTCCGCCCACCAGGGCGCCATCCGCCTGCGGAAGGCGTCGATCCACTGCGCGGCCAGCAGGTAGTCGGTGACGCTGTGCCGCCGCGCGGCGTCCACCAGGGCGGCGTTGTGCGGCTCCAGCTCGTCGAGCCCGACCTCCCGGCCCCTGATCCGGCCGGCGTTCTCGACCGTGGCGGCCACGTGGGCGGCCACGACCGCGCCGAAGACCCGCGGGAACCGGGGATCGCCGAGCGCCTCGGGGAAGCCCGGCTCGACCTCGTGCCCCAGCGTCTCCAGCAGCGCCGCGGCCCTGGTGACCGCCTCCGCCGGTGCGGCGTCCACGGCCACGTCCGGCCGGGGGTGGGCGGTGGCGAACCCGATCCGCAGCCGCCCGGGGTCGCGGCCCGCCTCGGCCGCGAGCGGCCCCGGCAGCGCGGGCGCGTCGTACGGGTCGCCCGGCACGAAGCCCGCGATCAGGTCGAGCGCCGCCGCCGCGTCCCGGACCGTACGGGTGACGAAGCCGGACGTGGAGAACCCGTTCCAGGAGTCGCCCAGCGCCGGCCCGCTGCTGACCCGCCCGCGCGACGCCTTCAGCCCCACCAGCCCGCACGCCGACGCCGGGACGCGGATCGACCCGCCGCCGTCGCTCGCCGTGGCCAGCGCCACCATCCCGGCCGCGACGGCCGCCGCCGACCCGCCGCTCGACCCTCCCGCCGTGTACGCGGGGTCGTACGGGTTGCGGGTGGGCCCGGTCGCGGCCGGCTCGGTGGTGATCGTGGTGCCGAACTCGGGGGTGCTGGTCCGCCCCAGGAAGACGAACCCGGCCTCCCGCAGCCGGGTCACCCCGTAGGAGTCCCGCCGCATCGGCACGCCCTCGTACACCCGGGAGCCCGCCGCGTACGGCTCGCCCGCCTGCTCCCAGCCGAGGTCCTTCAGCAGGATCGGCACGCCCCGGAACGGCGCCCCGGCCGGGACCGCGTCCGCCTCCGCCAGCGCCCGCTCGAACCTGCGGTGCACGACACAGTTCAGCGCGCCGTCGCGGGCCTCGATGGCGGCGATGGCGGCCTCGGTCAGCTCGCGCGGCGACACCCGGCCGTCGCGGACCGCCTGGGCCTGCGCCGTCGCGTCCAGACTCAGCAGATCCATCTCAGGCCTTCGGCGCCAGCTCGCGGACGGCCTGGTCGATCGGGGTCTCACCGGGCAGGGGCGCCAGCACGGGCGTGTCGAGCCCGTTGTCCACGTACTCCTGGATCCTGGCCCGGCAGGTGGCCGCGTCGCCGTGCACGATCAGCGCGTCCACGACCTCGTCCGGGATGGCGCGGAGCGCGGCCTTGCGGTCGCCGGCGGCCCACGCCTCGTGCATCGGCCGCAGCACTTCGCCCCGGCCCAGCCAGTCGTGGAAGGCCGCGTAGGCGGGGACCGTGAGGTAGCTGGCCAGCATCCAGCGGCCCCGCTCCCGTACCGCCTCCGTGTCCTCGCTGACGCAGACGAACAGGCGCGCGATCAGCTCGGTGTCCGGCCCCAGCTCGGCGCGGACCTTCCGCACGTCGGCGGGCGAGAGCCAGTTCGTGATCGCGCCGTCGGCCTCCTCGGCGGCCAGGCGCAGCATGCGCGGCCGGAGCGCGGCCAGCACGATCTTCGGCGCGGCCTTCGGCGCCCGCTCCAGCTTGAACCCCTTGACGGTGAACGTCTCGTACGTCTCCGACACCTTCTCCCCGGCCAGCGCCTTGCGCAGGAAGCGGAGCGTGTCGCGGGTGCGCGCGAACGGCTTGGTGAACTCCATCGCGTTCCAGCGCTCCACGATGGCGGGCGAGGACGAGCCGATGCCCAGCACGAACCGCTCCGGCGCCAGATCGGCCAGCGTCGCCGCCGACATGGCCAGCAGACCGGGACCGCGGGTCGAGACCGGCACGATCGCGGTGCCGAGCCGGGTCCCGGGGGCCCACTGGGCGGCCAGCGCCAGTGGCGTGAACCCGTCGATGCCGTTCACCTCGGCCGACCACAGGTCGGTGTAGCCGAGCGACGGCAGCTCTTCCATGAGCTCCCGCGACGCCGCGAGCGAACGGTCGTAGAAGGGGATGGTCATGCCCCAGTTCTGCGTCATGCTCCGCACCATACCAACCGGTATGTCGTCCGCCTACGCCCGGAGCTCCTGCACCGCTGCCAGGAAGTCCGTGGTGATCCCGCGCAGCCCCGGCAGGTGCGAGAGCCCCACCAGCCGCTCCACCAGCGGCACGGTCACCTCGATCAGCCGGTAGGTGCGCGCGCACCCCGGCGAGGTGTCGTGCACCCAGAACAGCACCATGCCCATCGACAGCAGCCACAGCAGCTCGGGCAGCTCCTCGCGCAGCTCGGGGTCCATGCGGTCGGCCGACCCCTCCACCACCTGCCGGTAGAGGGCGATCGACGCCTCCCGGGCCGGGGAGGACTCCGCGCTGAACGGGCTGAGCGGGTTCGTCGGCTCGGCCGCGTGCTTGAAGAACTTCACCGCGAACGCGTGATACGGCTCCGACACCCGTACCCACTCCCGCAGCACGCCACTCAGGCGGGCGCCGAACCCGCTCTCGGCGGCCAGCAGCGCCCGGCACGCCTCCTCGTGCTCGGCCTGCGCGCGGTCGTAGTACGTCTGGATCAACGCCTCCTTGCCGGAGAAGTAGTAGTAGGCGTTGCCCACGGACACCCCGGCCTCGGCGGCGATGGCCCGCATCGTCGTCGCCTCGAAGCCGCGCTCCCGGAACAGCCGCAGGGCCGTCGCGACGATGACCTCCCGGGTGCTCTCCGCTCCACTGTTCTGGGCTTCGGACACGTTCGTCACTTTACGGCTTGATGCGAGTTAGGTCATGGACCCGCACGTTGATCGCAGAAGCACGGCAAAGATGCGGGTGCGACAGGGGTCATCTGGTGTGAACCGTGGGATTGATGATTCCAGAGCGGAAGGGCTATTCCGCGAATAGGCACAGACATGTGGATACGTAGGACAGTGCGGCTCTGCGTGGTCGCGCTCTTTGCTATCGAGATCTCCATAATCGCCATGGCAACCGCCGCCTCGGCCACTCCGATCACACCAGGAGAGGACCCGGAGGACGAGCAGGTGCCGATCACCTACTTCGAGGACGACGTCGAGGCTCCCCGCTGGCTCGTCGTGCTCGAACACACCCTGGACGAGGCGTACGGCGACATCCGCCCGTACGACGAGTACCAGGACTACGACGACGAGGGCCCGGCCTACGAGGCCGACGAGCCCCGGCCGTCCCGCGAGTACCGCGCGTACGAGCTGTTCGACGCCACCGGCAAGGCGGACAAGCGGAAGAGCAAGAAGGCCAAGGTGAAGCTGCGCCGGGCCAGGCCCAGGCACGCCACCCTGCACCTGACGCACCGCGCCGCCACCCGCTGGCTCAAGGAGGCGGGCCTGCGCTGGACCTCCTCAGGAGGCTGCACGAACCGGAGCGTGCGCCACTGCACCTCGCTCGACTCCGTCCGCACCGGGACGGTGGAGCGCATGGTACGGCTCAAGAAGCGCAGCGGCTGCCCCGTCACCGTCACCGGCGGCACCGAGACCGGGCACGCGCACGGCCGCTTCAGCCACGGCAACGGCTACAAGCTCGACATCGGGCACAACAAGTGCATCGACCGCTACATCAAGAAGAACACCAAGCAGGCCGGGGTGCGGAGCGACGGCTCGCGGCTGTACCGCTCGCCGTCAGGCACCGTCTTCGCCGACGAGGGTGACCACTGGGACATCCTCTTCAAGTGACGGCGCCCGCACCCCGGCCGCTTGATCAGAACTCGGCGGCCACCAGCTCCGCGATCTCGGCCGCGTTCAGCGCGGCGCCCTTGCGGAGGTTGTCGCCGCAGACGAACAGGTCGAGGGTGTTCGGGAAGTCGAACGCCTGGCGAATCCGGCCCACGTAGGTGGGGTCGGTGCCGACCACGTCGGACGGGGTGGGGAAGACGCCGTTGGCGGGGTCGTCCATCAGGACCACCGTCGGCGCCGCCTCCAGCAGCCGGTGCGCGTCCGCCACGGTGATCTCACGCTCGAAGCGGGCGTGCACGGCCAGCGAGTGGGTGGTGACCACCGGCACCCGGACACAGGTCGCGGAGACCTTCAGCCCGGGGATGCCGAGGATCTTGCGGGACTCGTCGCGGAGCTTCATCTCCTCGGAGGCCCAGCCGCCGTCCCGGTAGGAGCCCGCCCACGGCACCACGTTGAACGCGATGGGCGCCGGGAACGGCGACTCCGGGGGCAGCTTGTTGGCCAGCGCCTTGCGGACGTCGCCCGCCACCTGCCCGACCGACCGGTCGCCGGCCAGGGCCTCGACCTCGTCGTAGAGCCTGGCGGAGCCCGCCACGCCGGCGCCGGACACCGCCTGGTAGGAGGCCACCACGAGCTCCTGGAGGCCGTACTCGGCGTGCAGGGCGCCCATGGCCGCCATCATCGACAGCGTCGTGCAGTTGGGCGTGGAGATGATGTTGCGCGGCCGGTTGCGGGCGTCCTGCGGGTTGACCTCCGGGACCACCAGCGGGACGTCCGGGTCCATCCGGAACGTGCCGGACTTGTCGATCACGATCGCGCCGCGCTCCGCCGCGATCGGCACCCACTCGGCCGACACCTCGTCGGGGACGTCGAAGATGGCGATGTCGATGCCGTCGAACACCTCGGGCGCGAGCGCCCGCACGACGACGTCCTCGCCGCGGACCTGCAGCGTCTTGCCCGCCGAACGGGGGGAGGCCACCAGGCGGATCTCGCCCCAGATGTCGTCACGCGCCGACACGATGCCGCGCATGACGGTGCCCACGGCGCCGGTCGCGCCGACCAGGGCAAGGTTGGGCCTGCTCATCGTCCAGTACCTCCATACACAACGGCTTCGACCTGGTCGGCGTCGAGATCGAAGGCACGGTGGGCGGCGGCGACCGCCGCGTCCACATCGTCCTGCCCGACGACGACGGAGATGCGGATCTCCGAAGTGGAGATCATCTCGATGTTGACCCCCGCGTCGGCGAGCGCCGCGAAGAACGTGGCCGTGACGCCGGGGTGGGAACGCATGCCCGCGCCGATCAGCGACACCTTGCCGATCTGGTCGTCGAAGAGCAGCGACTCGAATCCGATCCGGGACTGAATCTTCTTCAGCGCCGTGAGCGCGGCCTGGCTGTCGGCGGTGGGCAGCGTGAAGGAGATGTCGGTGCGGCCCGTCGCCGCCGCCGAGACGTTCTGCACGATCATGTCGATGTTGATCTCGGCGTCAGCCAGAGTTTTGAAGATCGCGGCAGCCTCACCGACCTTGTCGGGAACCCCGACAACAGTGATCTTGGCCTCGCTCCGGTCGTGTGCCACGCCGGAGATGATCGGCTGCTCCATCTCGGTTCCTTCGGAGTAGGGGTCGGAGACGACCCACGTGCCTTCCCTGTTGCTGTACGAGCTGCGTACGTGAATCGGCAGGCCGAACCTGCGCGCGTACTCGACGCACCGCAGATGCAGGATCTTCGCGCCGCAGGCCGCCATCTCCATCATCTCGTCGTACGAGATGCGCGGGATCCGGCGCGCGGCCGGGACGATGCGCGGGTCTGCGGTGAAGATGCCGTCGACGTCGGTGTAGATCTCGCACACGTCGGCCTCGAGCGCCGCCGCCAGCGCGACCGCGGTCGTGTCGGAGCCGCCCCGGCCGAGCGTCGTGATGTCCTTCGTGTCCTGCGACACACCCTGGAAGCCGGCCACGATCGCGATGTGGCCCTGGTCGATGGCCTCCTGTATGCGGCTCGGCGTCACGTCGATGATGCGCGCCTTGCCGTGGATCGAGTTGGTGATCACACCCGCCTGCGAGCCCGTGAAGGAGCGCGCCTCGTGGCCGAGGTTGGCGATCGCCATCGCCAGCAGCGCCATCGAGATGCGCTCGCCCGCCGTCAGCAGCATGTCGAGCTCACGGCCCTGCGGCAGCGGCGACACCTGCTCGGCCAGATCGAGCAGCTCGTCGGTGGTGTCGCCCATCGCGGAGACGATGACGGCTACGTCGTTGCCGGCTTTTTTGGTCGCCACGATCCGCTGCGCCACGCGTTTGATGGAAGCAGCGTCAGCGACGGACGAACCACCATACTTCTGCACAACGAGGGCCACGAGAGTCTCCCGGTCTGGACTGTGAAAGGCCAGTCTACTTGGGACTTCTCATGCCATGGATGCGCCAACCACTATGTGGACACCTAAACGGTCGGGGCCTCTTCCGCCACGTCGAGCCGCGAATGCGCGGCCAGGGCCTGCAGCGCGCGCATGGCCGCGCCCGCGTGGTTGCCCCAGGTGTTGAAGTAGGAGTACTGCCACCACCACAGCGCCTCGTGCGGCCGGCCCGCCTGATAGTGACGCAGCCCGTGGATGAGGTCGGCCGCGACCGCCGTCAGGTCGTCGGAGAGCCGGTAGTGCGTCACACCCGTGTCCTTGTACGGGTCGAACACCTCGGCGTAGTCGTCGACCGGGCCCAGCCGCTCGGACAGCGCCGTGCGGACCTCGTCGATGTCGGGCCCCTCGCTCAGCGGCGGCTCGTAGTTGCCCGACAGGATCACGTCGCGGTTGGCGCCCAGCTTGGCGCCCGCCAGGCTGACCTGGGCGACCTCGACCAGGAGCAGCGACCACATCGCGTCGCCCCCCTCGCCGCCGGCGACCCTCGCCAGGCCGTCCACGTAGTTCTGCACGTGGCCGGCGATCTCCTCCGCCAGCGCTCCCCAGTCATCAGACATCCAGCAGCCTCCGTCCTTCGAACGCGCGGCCCAAGGTCACCTCGTCGGCGTACTCGAGATCGCCGCCCACCGGCAGACCGCTGGCCAGTCGTGTCACTTTCACGCCCATCGGCTTGACCAGACGGGCGAGGTAGGTAGCCGTCGCCTCACCCTCGAGATTGGGGTCCGTGGCGAGGATGAGCTCCGTCACCCGGCCGTCGGCCAGCCGGGTCATGAGCTCGCGGATGCGCAGGTCGTCGGGGCCGACACCGTCGATCGGGCTGATGGCCCCGCCGAGCACGTGGTAGGTGCCGCGGAACTCGCGCGTCTTCTCGATCGCGACGACGTCCTTCGACTCCTCCACCACGCAGATCACGTGAGTGTCGCGGCGCGGGTCGCGGCAGATGCGGCACTCCTCCTCGGAGGCCACGTTCCCGCACACCCGGCAGAACCGGACCTTCTCCTTGACCTCCAGCAGCGCGTGCGCCAGCCGCTTGACGTCCGCCGGATCGGCCGACAGCAGGTGGAAGGCGATGCGCTGCGCGCTCTTGGGACCGACGCCGGGCAGCAGGCCCAGCTCGTCGATCAGATTCTGGACGACCCCTTCGTACATCGCTAGAACCCTGGCAACTGACCGAGACCGCCGCCGCCCAGCCCCTGGGCGAGCGGCCCGAGCTTCTCCTGCTGCAGGTCGCCGGCCGCCCGGACGGCGTCGCGGACCGCGGCGATCACCAGGTCGGCGATCGTGTCGGCCGTGTCCTGCGGGTCACCGGCGTCGATGACGTCCGGATCGATCTTGAGTTCGAGCAGCTCGCCTGAACCGTTGACGACGGCGGTGACCACCCCGCCGCCGGCCGAGCCCTCGATCTGCGCGTCGTTGAGCTCCTGCTGGGCGCTCACGAGCTGCTGCTGCATGAGCTGGGCCTGCTCCAGCAGCTGCTGCAGGTTGACATCCCCTGGGTTCACCGTCGTGCGCTCCTCGTGGCTCCGCGTTCTTGACTGCCACGAGCCTACGGTGTTTGGGCGTCGGCATGTACTGGCGGCATACAGGTGTTCCGTGATTCAGAGCACGATCATGGCCGGGTCCCGGCCCCCCTCCAGCGTCCAGGACCCGGCCAGACGCGCCGGCCGGAGCGGCCGCACCACGCCGACGCGATACAGGGAAACGCTATGCGCCGGGACGTTGCACACAGGTTGCGACCATTCAATCACCCTCGGCAATCCCCCGAACGACTTGCGCGGGCGCACCCCAGCACGGATGCTCGCCCCTAGGGGACGACTACTTGGAGTGTCCGATGAGTTACGCTCACCTTGACGCATACTCCCGCCGGTTGCGGGCCGCCCACGAGACGGCGACGGCTGACGCCCCGATTCCCGCAGGGCCGCGCAGACTGATCCGCGACTCCTGGCGCCGCTCCCTCGACGCCGGCATCGACCCCGACGCCCCGGGAGCGCCATCCGGCGCCGACCCCGTGCAGGTGAGGGACGCGTTCGAGACCCACCCCCTGCGCCCCCTGCTCCCGATCATCACGCGCACCCTGCGCGCCGTCGCGGACGAGGGCGAGCACATCATGATCCTGACCGACCGCGAAGGCCGGATCCTCTGGCGCGACGGCCACGCCGCCACCCTGCGCCACGCCGACGAGGTCGGCCTCGCCGGCGGCCACCTCTGGGCCGAGGAGGCCGCCGGCACCAACGGCATCGGCACCTCGCTCGCGCTCCGCCGCCCCGTGCACGTCTACTCCGAAGAGCACCTCATGCGCGTGCTGCACGTCTGGTCCTGCAGCGCCGCCCCCATCACCGACCCGGAGAGCGGCCGGCTCCTCGGCTGCGTCGACATCAGCGGCACCGCGCCCAGCCTGCACCCCGCCACCGTCGCCCTGGTGACCGCCACCGCCAAACTGGCCGAGACCCAGCTCGCGCTCCGCATGCACGAACGCGACGAACGCCTGCGCCGCCGCTACGAAGCGCTGCGCGCCCGCCCCGCCATCCTGCTCTCCGCCACCGGCCGGGTCATCGCCGGCGACCCCGGCGGCAGCCTCGGCACCCGCATCCAGCTCCCCGCCTTCGGCGAGCACATGATCCTGCCCGACGGCCGGGTCGCGATGCTGGAACCCTTCTCCGACGGCTACCTGCTCCGCGCCACCGGCACCCCCGCCCCCGCCGCGCTCGCGCTCACCTTCCTCGGCGACGGGCCGCCCACCGCCATCGTCGGCGGCCGCAAGGTGCTGCTCTCCCTCCGCCACGCCGAGATCCTCGCCATCCTGGCGCTCCACCCGCGCGGCCTCACCGCCGAGCAGCTCTCCTTCTATCTGTACGGTGACGACGGCAATCCAGTCACCATCCGCGCCGAGATGCACCGCCTGCGGACCCAGCTCGACGTCCCCATCGGCGCCAAGCCCTACCACCTGGCCTGCCCCGTCGAAGCCGACTTCCTGGACCTGCGCCGCCTCCTGACCGGCGGCGACCCCGCCACCCTGGCCCGCGCCTACCCCGGCCCGCTGCTGGCCCGCTCCGAATCCCCCGAGATCCGCCGGGAACGCGACGAACTGGAAGTCCTCGTACGCACGTCCCTCCTGCAACGCGGCGCCCCCGAAGACCTGTGGACCTACGCCCAGACCATCAACGGCCGCGAGGACTTCCAGCTCCTCGAACGCCTCACATCCAGCCTCCCCCAGGCCGACCCGCGCGCCGCCGCCGCCCGCGCCCGCCTCCGCGCCCCATGACCTTCAAGCCCCCTCCCCACACAGGCACCCTCATGATTCACACCCCCGCGAACACACATGGGCGAGCGCCGCTTGGATCGGAGATCGAACCGGCCGACACCAGCGCAGACCACGCGGACCGAGCCGCCGAAGAATCCCCACCGACACCCAGCATCAGCCCCGCGGACCAGGCATCAGGTCGGCGGACCATCAGCTCCGCGAACCGACATCAGCCCCGCGGACCATCCGCTCCGCAGCCACCAGTTCCGCGGACCGACATCAGTTCCGCCCCGGCATCAGCCCAGCGGACCACCAGCTCCGGCCCCGGCATCAGCCCGGCGGGAAGGCCTCCTGCCACTGACCTGATCACCTTGAGAGGCTTCCAGGACCCGAGCGTCAGGAGTGGTCGATCTCCTCGATGACCTGAGCACCCAGCTCCCGCTGCAGCAGTGCCATCCCCGAGAGCTCGTCCACGTCCGCGTCGGCGTCGTTCAACGGGTCGACGTCATCGGCGTCGGGAGCACTGCCCCGCCTCGGGACGGCACTCGGCCACCCGGCCGCACCACCACCCGAACGCCCGGCCGCACCGCCTCCCGAACGCGAGGCCGGAACCCGGGGCCCGGCCTGAGCCGCCGCCCGCGCCGCCGAACGAGCCGCCGCCAGCCCCGCCCCGGCCGGGGCCGCCTGCCCCGGATCCGGCATCGGCGGAGACCCCAGCCCGGCATCGTCAGGAGCGGACGGCCAGGACTCATCCGTAGTAGGCCGCCCAGCCACCGCCTGACCGCCACCGGCGCCCGGCTCACCCGCCGCTCCCCCGTACGCACCCGAGCGCCCGTCACCATCGGAAGAGCCCTGAGCACCCCCGCTCTGAGCCCCCGGCGCGCTTCCACCCTGAGCTTCCGGCCCGCCGCCCTGCACTCCCGCAGACGCGCCACCCTGCGCCACCGCAGACGCGCCCCAGCCCTGTGCTCCCGCCGGCGCACCTCCACCCTGAGCTCCCGCGGGCCCACCTGAAGCCCCGGCAGGCGCACCGCCTTGAGCCCCCGCAGGTGCGCCCCCACTCGGAGCCCCGGCAGGCGCACCGCCTTGACTCCCCGCAGGCGCACCCCCGTACGTCCCCCCAGGAGAACCAGCAGGACCAGAACCACCGGAAGGCCCAGCGGACCCCCCACGGGACGGCGGAGGCCCATTACCGACCACGGCCTCAACCCGCCACGTGCCTCCCAGCACGTCGGCGAGCGCCGTAGCCACGACGGTGTCCTTGCCACCGCCGGTGAAGTTCTTCATCGCGCCGATCTGGGTGAACCCGAGCGTCACCAGGTTCCCCTCGACCCCGACCACCTGCGCGTTGGTGCTGACGTTCGCCCACACGACGATGCTGCGCTGCTTGAGCGCCGCCAGCACAGCAGGCCACTGCTGATGCAACGCCGCCGCCCCACCGGCCGCACCACCCCCGTGAGCCGGGGCACCGTGAGCCGGGGCACCGTGCGCGGCGGGACCCCCAGCGGCCGGGCCGCCGTGGTCCGGGGCGCCGGGGCGGGTCTGGCCCCCGGACGGGCCGCCCGTGCTCGCGGCGCCTGGCCGGGCGGGCTCCGGCCAGTCGTCTGCGGCCTGCTCACTCGTACGCCCTGATTCGGGCTGGGCCTGGCTCCCAGGGGCGTCCAGCGCGCGGCCACTGGGTGTCGGGACAGTGCCCGGAGCCCCAGGCTGTCCAGGAGCCGCGGACGGCGCGGAAGCCACGTGTCCCGGGACCGCGCGGGCGGCCATCCCGGCGACGGCGCTGCCGCGTTCGAGACGCTCCAGGCGGGCCAGCAGCGCGGCCTCCCCCTGTTCAGCGGCGGGAAGGAGGACCCGGGCGCACATCAGCTCCAGGAGCAGCCGCGGCGAGGTGGCCCCGCGCATCTCCGTAAGGCCGGCGTTGAAGATCTCGGCGGCGCGGGTCAGCTCGGCGGGCCCCATCGAGGACGCCTGCCGGACCAGCCGCTCCAGCTCGTCGGCGGGCCGGTCGAGCAGGCCGCTGGAGGCCGCCTCCGGCACGTTGGCCAGGATCACCAGGTCGCGGAAGCGTTCGAGGAGGTCGGTGGCGAACCGGCGGGGGTCGTGGCCGCCCTCGACGACCCGGTTGACCGTCTGGAACACCTGGGCGCCGTCGCGGGCGGCGAACGCCTCGACCACCTCGTCCAGCAGGTCGCCGTCGGTGTAGCCGAGCAGGGAGACGGCGCGGGCGTAGGTGATGCCGTCGTCGTCGGCGCCGGCGAGGAGCTGGTCGAGGATGGACAGCGAGTCACGCGCCGACCCGGCTCCGGCGCGCACGACGAGCGGCAGCGCGGCGGGTTCGTACGGGACGTTCTCGGCGGAGAGGATCTCCTCCAGCAGCGCGCGGAGCGTCGCCGGCGGCATCAGCCGGAACGGGTAGTGGTGGGTGCGCGACTTGATCGTGCCGATGACCTTCTCGGGCTCGGTCGTCGCGAAGATGAACTTCAGGTGCGGCGGGGGCTCCTCGACGAGCTTGAGCAGCGCGTTGAAACCCTCGCGGGTCACCATGTGCGCCTCGTCGATGATGTAGATCTTGTAGCGCGCGGACACGGGGGCGAAGAACGCCCGCTCCCGCAGGTCGCGCGCGTCGTCGACACCGCCGTGGGAGGCGGCGTCGATCTCGATGACGTCGAGGTGGCCGGGCCCGGTCGGGGAGAGCGCCACGCACGACTCGCACGTGCCGCACGGGTCGGGGGTCGGGCCCTGCTCGCAGTTGAGCGAGCGGGCCAGGATGCGCGCGCTGGACGTCTTGCCGCATCCGCGCGGACCGCTGAAGAGATAAGCGTGGTTGATGCGGCCGGTGCGCAGCGCCTGCCGCAGCGGGTCCGTTACGTGTTCCTGACCCTTGACCTCCGCGAAGGTCCCGGGTCGGTACTTGCGGTAAAGCGCAAGACTCATGCGACCATCCCGCCTGCGAGGGGCTCCCAACGAAGGAACCCCTCGCACACCCGCCAGAGCCCGCTTATCCTTGCTGCCTTCCGGCCCTGGGGAGGTTCACAGGATGACGCCGCGCGAGGGGTCCGTGGACAGTCTATCCACACCCGGCGGTGCTCGGGGCCATCGGAATGCGACCGGCCTGATGGTCACGGTACCCCGGCAAGTCCGGTAAGCTCTTCGGCGGAGGATTCGCCTAGTGGCCGAGGGCGCACGCTTGGAAAGCGTGTATAGGGCAACCTATCGGGGGTTCAAATCCCCCATCCTCCGCGCTTGGTACAACGCGAAAGGGCCGACCCGGACAGGGTCGGCCCTTTCGCTGTTCTCCGCCTCGTGTTGATAGAACTCGACGGTGCTCACAGGGAAGCTTGTCCGCCTGCGCCCCGTCGAACCTGCGGACTTCGAATGCCTCTGGCGCTGGGGCCAGGATCCGGACGTGGTGCGCTGGATGAGCAGCGGATACCCAGAGTCGCTGGAGCAGGCACGGCGACGCCTGGCGGAGGCGCCGCGCAACGGCTACGAGAACTGCCGGTTCATCATCGAGTCGCTCAGTGATCGGCGAGCCGTCGGGTTCGTCCGGCTCAGGGACGCCAAGCCGGAGGTCGGCAACGCCGAGCTGGACATCCAGCTCGGCGAGAAGGACGTCTGGGGTCGCGGGTACGCCACCGAGGCGATGCGGCTGGCGTGCAGGTACGGCTTCGACGAGATGCGCCTGCACCGGATCAGCCTGGACTTCGTGGCGGAGAACACGGCGGCGCGGCGCGTCTACGAGAAGGTCGGCTTCGTCGAGGAGGGCCGCGTCCGCGAGTGCTTCCGCCGTGACGGCAGGTGGCACGACATGATCCTCATGGGTCTCCTCGAAGGCGAACTCCGCGACTGAGCACACCGGTCAGGATTCGAGAAGTGTTCAGGGCGTCGCCGCACGTAGCGTGGAGGCCATGGACATCAGCATTCATGCGAGTTTCCTGCCCCATGACGATCCCGACGCCTCCGTGGCCTTCTATCGGGACGCTCTCGGGTTCGAGGTCCGCAACGACGTCGGGTACGACGGCATGCGCTGGATCACGGTCGGTCCGAAGGGCCAGCCCAGCACGTCCATCGTCCTGCAGCCGCCCGCGATCGATCCCGGCGTCACCGAGGAGGAGCGCCGCACGATCGTGGAGATGATGGCCAAGGGCACCTTCGCCGGCATCGTCCTGGCCACGCCGGATCTCGACGGCGTCTTCAGGCGGGCGCGCGACTGGGGCGCCGAGGTCATCGAGGAGCCGACCGAGCAGCCGTACGGGGTGCGCGACTGCGCGGTGCGCGACCCCGCGGGGAACATGGTCCGCATCCAGGAGCTTCGCTGATCTTCCGCGAAGCCGGCCCAGGCGACGAGACGCAACACGATGGAGAACCGATGACGCATGCCGCCGACACCCACGACGTGATCCGCGTGCACGGCGCGCGCGTGAACAACCTGAAGGACGTCAGCATTGAGATTCCGAAGCGCCGGCTGACGGTGTTCACCGGGGTTTCGGGCTCGGGCAAGAGCTCGCTGGTGTTCAGCACGATCGCGGCCGAGTCGCAGCGGCTGATCAACGAGACCTACAGCGCCTTCGTGCAGGGTTTCATGCCGTCGCTGGCGCGGCCCGAGGTCGACGTGCTCGACGGGCTGACGACCGCGATCATCGTGGACCAGCAGCGGATGGGCGCCGATCCGCGTTCCACCGTCGGCACGGTCACCGACGCCAACGCGATGCTGCGCATCCTGTTCAGCCGGCTCGGGGAGCCGCACATCGGCTCGCCGCAGGCTTTCTCCTTCAACGTTCCGACCGTACGGGCGAAAGGGGCGATCACCGTCGAGCGGGGCGCCCGCAAGACGGAGAAGGCGACGTTCACCCGCATCGGCGGCATGTGCCCGCGTTGCGAGGGCCGGGGTTCGGTGTCGGACATCGACCTCACGCAGCTGTACGACGACTCGAAGTCGCTGTCGGAGGGCGCGTTCACGATCCCGGGCTGGAAGTCCGACAGTTTCTGGACGGTACGGGTCTACGCCGAGTCGGGTTTCGTCGACCCGGACAAGCCGATCCGCGACTACACCGAGAAGGAGCTCCACGACTTCCTCTACAAGGAGCCCGTCAAGGTCAAGGTCGACGGCGTCAATCTCACGTACGAGGGCCTGATCCCGAAGATCCAGAAGTCGTTCCTGTCGAAGGACCGGGAGGCGATGCAGCCGCACATCCGGGCGTTCGTGGACCGGGCGGTCACCTTCACGGCCTGCCCCGACTGCGACGGCACCCGGCTCAGCGCGGAGGCGCGCTCCTCGAAGATCAGGGGCATCAGCATCGCCGACGCGTGCGCGATGCAGATCACGGACCTGGCCGAGTGGGTACGGGGGCTGGACGAGCCGTCGGTGGCCCCGCTGCTCGGCAAGCTGCTGCACACGCTCGACTCGTTCGTGGAGATCGGGCTCGGCTATCTCTCGCTGGACCGGCCGGCGGGCACGCTGTCGGGCGGCGAGGCGCAGCGCACCAAGATGATCCGCCACCTCGGCTCGGCGCTGACCGACGTGACGTACGTGTTCGACGAGCCGACGATCGGCCTGCACCCGCACGACATCCGGCGGATGAACGACCTGCTGCGGCGGCTGCGCGACAAGGGCAACACGGTCCTGGTGGTGGAGCACAAGCCGGAGACGATCGCGATCGCCGACCACGTCGTGGACCTCGGCCCGGGGGCGGGGACGGCGGGCGGCAGCATCTGCTTCGAGGGGACCGTCGAGGGCCTGCGGGCGAGCGGCACCGTCACCGGCCGCCATCTGGACGACCGGGCGTCGCTCAAGCCCGAGGTGCGCAGCCCGACGGGCAAGCTGGCGATCCGCGGCGCGAACCGCCACAACCTGCAGAACGTGGACGTCGACATCCCGCTCGGGGTGCTCTGCGTGGTGACGGGCGTCGCCGGGTCGGGCAAGAGCTCGCTGATCCACGGCTCGATCCCGGCGGAGGCGGGCGTGGTGTACGTGGACCAGAGTCCGATCAAGGGCTCACGACGGAGCAATCCGGCCACGTACACAGGTCTGCTCGACCCGATCCGCAAGGCGTTCGCGAAGGCGAACGGCGTGAAGCCGTCGCTGTTCAGCGCCAACTCGGAGGGCGCGTGCCCTGGCTGCAACGGCGCGGGCGTCGTCTACACCGACCTGGGCATGATGGCGGGCGTCGCCACCACCTGCGAGGACTGCGAGGGGAAGCGGTTCCAGGCGGCGGTGCTGGAGTACCGGCTCGGCGGCCGTGACATCAGCGAGGTGCTGGCGATGCCGGTGGTGGAGGCCGCGGAGTTCTTCGGCGCCGGCGAGGCGCGCACGCCGGCCGCGCGCACCATCCTGGGCCGGCTCGCCGACGTCGGGCTGGGCTATCTGAGCCTCGGCCAGCCGCTCACCACGCTGTCCGGCGGCGAGCGGCAGCGGCTCAAGCTGGCCACCCACCTGGCCGACAAGGGCGGCGTCCTGGTGCTCGACGAGCCGACGACCGGTCTTCACCTGGCGGACGTCGAGCAGCTGCTCGGCCTGCTCGACCGGCTGGTCGACGCGGGCAAGTCGGTGATCGTCATCGAGCACCACCAGGCGGTCATGGCGCACGCCGACTGGATCGTGGACCTCGGCCCCGGCGCCGGTCACGACGGCGGCCGGATCGTCTTCGAGGGCACGCCCGCCGAGCTGGTCGCGGCCCGCTCCACGGTCACCGGCGAGCACCTTGCGGAGTACGTCGGCGCCTGATCAGGCGGGCAGCACGTCGACGTCGCCGGAGTCGCTGCGCACGTCGATCGTGCGCGGGGCTCCGGCCTCGTGCGCGGCGTCGATCCGCCTGCCGCCCGAGTCGGTGGTGGCGGTGATGTCGTACGGGCCCTCCGGCACGCGCACGACGCTCGACCCGGAGTCCGAGCGGGTCTCGACCTTCTCCGGCGGTGCGGCGAAGGTCAGGGCGATGCCGCCGGAGTCCGTCCCGGCGACGACGCGCCCGCTCGACAGCCCGGTGGCCTCGATCCGGCCGGAGTCGGAGCTCGCCTCCACCTCGCCCGACAGGTCGCGCAGCGTCACCGCGCCCGAGTCGGTCTCGGCCTTGACCCGCAGCCCGCGGGGGATCTCGACCGTGTAGTCGACGTCGCAGTGGACCAGGGCGCCCCACCCGCTCGGGCAGGTGTAGGCGAGCACGAGCGTGCCGCCCTTGACCTCGTGGCTCGCCTGGGGCGGCCGGTCACCGCTCCAGGTGTGCTTCTCGGTGACGCGCACGCCCTGCCGGTCGGACTCGATCACCTCGATGGTGCCGTCGTCGGCCGCGACCTGGAGTGCCGTCACCGTGCCGGTGACGTCGTAGGAGTCCGTCTTCGCGTGCTCCGGCGCGCCGACGCCGCAGGCCGTCGTCATCGCCAGCAGCCCCGCCAGGCCGGCGATCAGTCCTGTCCGCCTCACTTTCATGCGCTCAAGTGTGGTGGCTCGCGGCCCGCCGGGCCTCAGGTGACTTCCCTGAGCTTTCCCTGAGTACGGGTCACGCGGTCGTCAGGGCTCGGGACCGGTCCGCCGCCAGGTGTACGGCCATGCCGCCGAGCACGGTGCCCATGAAGTAGCGCTGGATCCGTACCCAGATCGGACGGCGGGCCAGGAAGGCGGCCAGAGCCCCGGCGGAGATGACGATGAGCCCGTTGACCAGCGTGCCGATGGCGACCTGCACGGAGCCGAGCAGGAGGCTCTGCATCATGATGTGGCCCATCGAGGGGTCGATGAACTGCGGCAGCAGCGACATGTAGAGGATGGCGATCTTGGGGTTGAGCAGGCAGGTGAACAGCCCCATCGCGAAGAGGCGGCCGGCGGGCTCGGCCGGCAGCTCGCGGGTCTCGAAGGCGGACAGGCCGCCGGGCTTGACGGCGTTCCAGGCGAGGTAGAGCAGGTACGCGGCGCCCGCGAGCTTGAGCGCGGTGTAGGCGGCCGGGACGTAGACGAAGATCGCGGTCAGCCCGAGACAGGTGGCGACCAGGTAGACGCTGAACCCGAGGAAGACGCCGGTCAGCGAGATGAGCCCGGCCCGGCGGCCCTGGGTGATCGACCGGGACACCAGGTAGATCATGTTCGGCCCGGGAGTGAGGACCATCCCCAGGGAGACCAGTGCAATTCCTACTAATCCGGTCATCATAGGGGGAAGACTAACCGAGCGCCGAGGCGTCATGATTCACCCCAGGGGAAGCACTGATGTACCCCCACGGAAGGAACTCTGGGCGATGGACTTCAGGGACGACGTCAACCTCGACTCATCGCAGGTGGAGGACCGCGGCTACGGCGGTGGCGGCGGGTTCCCCGGCGGCGGCGTGGTCATCGGCGGCGGCGGCGGGATCGTCGGCCTGATCGTGCTCGTCCTGATCTTCGTGCTCAACAACGTCGGCGGCGTGGGCGTCCAGCCCGGCCACGAGCGGCCCCCGGCCAACCTCGCCGAGCGGTGCCGCACCGGCAAGGACGCCGACCAGATCGAGAAGTGCCAGGTCGTCGGCGTGGTCAACAGCATCCAGGACTACTGGAAGACCCAGCTGACCGGCTACCGCCTGGCCAAGACCGTGCTGTACTCCGGCGGCGTCCGCACCGCCTGCGGCGCGGCCGACTCCTCCGTCGGCCCGTTCTACTGCCCCGCCGACCGGCGCGTCTACCTCGACCTGACCTTCTTCGACGACCTGGAGAGCCGGTTCGGGGCCAAGGGCGGTCCGTTCGCGCAGGCGTACGTGATCGCCCACGAGTACGGTCACCACGTGCAGAACCTGCTCGGCCTGCTCGATGCCGGCAGCTCGGTGGCCATCGAGCTGCAGGCCGACTGCTTCGCCGGGGTGTGGGCCAGGAACGCCTACGAGGGCGGCTTCTACGCCAGGGAGTTCACCCGGGCCGACATCGCCGAGGCGCTCGACGCGGCGGCCGCCGTCGGCGACGACCGGATCCAGCGGCGCAGCGGGGGCCGGGTCGACCCCGAGTCGTTCACCCACGGCAGCTCCAAGCAGCGGACGGCCGCGTTCCAGCGCGGCTACGACACCGGGAACCCGGCCCGCTGCGAGGGCGCGGAGCTGGTGTGAGCAGCGGAGAGAGCACGGGTGACCGGAATCTCTCATAAAATCATGGGGTGATCTTCAAGATGGTCGGCGACGGACGCCCTTATCCCGAACATGGATTGTCCAACCGCGATTGGGCCCAGATACCCCCGCGGCAGGTCCGCCTCGACTCCTTGATCACCACCAAGGCCATGCTGGACCTGCACTCCCTGCTCGCCGCCGACTCCACGTTCTACGGCGACCTCTTCCCGCACGTGGTGCAGTGGAAGGGCGAGCTCTACCTGGAGGACGGCCTGCACCGGGCGCTGCGCGCGGCCCTGCACCAGAGATCGATCCTGCACGCCAGAGTGCTCGAACTGGACGACTGACAGACGCCGCGGCCCGCGGCGTTTTTCTTTACGGCAGAGCCCCGGAAAACGGAAAAGGGCCCCGCGTCGTGCGGGGCCCTTCCGGAGGGCGGTGGTGGTGGGATTTGAACCCACGGATGAGTTGCCCCATCACACGCTTTCGAGGCGTGCGCCCTCGGCCACTAGGCGACACCACCGCCGACGAGCTTACCGGATCCGGCGAGTGCCGAAGAACTCCTTTAGGACGGCCGAGCACTCCTCCGCCAGCACCCCCAGGACGACCTCGGGCCGATGGTTGAGCCTGCGGTCGCGGACGACGTCCCAGAGCGAGCCCGCGGCCCCGCCCTTCTCGTCGACCGCTCCGTACACGATCCTGTCGACCCGCGCCAGGACGGCGGCGCCCGCGCACATCGTGCAGGGTTCGAGCGTGACGACGAGCGTGCAGCCGTCGAGCCGCCAGGAGCCGCGGCGGCGGGCGGCGGCACGGAGCGCCAAGACCTCGGCGTGGGCGGTGGGGTCGGCGGTGGACTCGCGGTCGTTGCCGGCGGCGGCCAGGACCTCGCCCGAGGGGCCGAGCACCACCGCGCCGACGGGCACCTCGCCGCGCGCCCCGGCGGCGGCGGCCTCGCCGAGCGCCTGCCGCATGGCGGCGGTCCAGGTCATCGCAGGCGGTCGAGCTCGTCGGCGAACGACAGCCGCTCGGCCAGCACCGAGACGACGTCCGCCGGGAGCACCCCTTCCTCCATGCTGAGCTCCAGCAGCTCCTCGGAGCTGACGCCGAGGTCGCTCAGCAGGTCGAAGTCGCCCGCCGGGCGCACCCCCAGCTCGGTGGTCTCCCGGCCGGGCGCCACCCCGGCGAACTCGGCGAACAGCTCGCCCAAGTGGTTGGAGGCGATGGCGTGGGCGTCGGAGAGGAACACCCGCGGCTCCTCGTCGCCGAGGTAGCGCACGATCGCGAACCATTCGTCCTCGACCTCGACGCAGAGCAGCGCCAGCTCGTCGCCGGCCAGCCCGAGCGCCTCAGTCACGGCGTCGCCGAAGTCGTCGACGATCTCGGTGCCGGACAGGTCGACCTCGGCCCCGCTCCAGCCGTCGGAAGTCTTGACGAAGGCCGCAGAGAAGGTGTTCGCCGCCATGTGCGCTCCAGGGGTCAGTCGAAGACCGATTCGATGGCGCGCTCGAACGGCTCCGAGAACCCGAGCCGCGCCGCGATGCTGGACAGGACCTCGTCCGGCAGCAGGTCGACATCCCCGGAGAGGATGCCCAGCTCCATCTCGTCCAGCCCGAGGTCCGCGAAGATCGACAGGTCGCCGGCGGGCAGCGCGGTGTCCTCGTCCTGGAGGATCTCGTCGAGCTCCTGCTCGTCGGGCACCGGCACGTCGAGGTATTCGAGCACCTGCCGGGCCAGCGGATAGTCCCACGAGGCGGCGATGTCGGACAGGAAGACATCGACCCGCTCTCCGATGACCCGCAGCGCCACGAAGAACTCATCCCCCACCGCCACGAGGCCAATCGTGGCGCTCTCGGTGGGCTGCTGGCGGAGCGCCTTGATCAGCCCGTGCAGATCGGACGTCAGCGCGACGGGGAGCAGCTCGGCGTCCCAGCGATCGTCCTCACCAAAGACCACGATGGCGAAATCGAGCGCCTCTTCGTCTGTCATCGCGATCCCCCACCCGACCCTGACAACCAGAGCCTTTCCGAGTTTCCCATCGTCCCAGACCAGGCTGCCCGCGGTGAGCCGCTCCGACCAAATTGTGATCAAAAACGGTACCGCGATGTCTGGTACGTAGCACACAAGATAGCGTTGTCCCTTATGGAGACCCTCGTCGTCGACCATCCGCTCGTGGCCCACAAGCTCACCGCGCTGCGCGATGTCCGCACCGACTCCCCCACCTTCCGCAGGCTCACCGACGAGCTGGTGACGCTGCTGGCGTACGAGGCCACCCGGGACGTCCGCGTCACCGAGGTGACGGTCGACACCCCCGTGTCCCCGGCGAAGGGCCTGCGGATGGCCAAGCCGTACCCGCTGGTGGTCCCGATCCTGCGGGCCGGGCTGGGCATGCTCGACGGCATGACGCGGCTGCTGCCCACCGCCGAGGTCGGCTTCCTGGGCATGATCCGCGACGAGGAGACGCTCCAGGCCGAGACCTACGCCACCCGGCTCCCCGACGACCTGTCGGGCCGGCAGTGCTACGTGGTCGACCCGATGCTGGCCACCGGCGGCACGCTCGCGGCGGCGATCAAGTTCCTGTTCGACCGGGGCGCGGTGGACGTGACGGCCATCTGCCTGCTGGCCGCCCCCGAGGGCCTGGCCTACATGGACAAGGTGTTCGCGAACTCGGGCAAGCCCATCCGGGTGGTCACCGCCGCGCTGGACGACCGGCTCAACGAGCTCGGCTACATCGTGCCGGGGCTCGGCGACGCGGGCGACCGGCTCTACGGCGTGGTCTGAGCTTCGCCAAATCCCCACCTCAAGTGGCCACTTCGTTACATACTGTGATTGCATGGGTACGTAGAGCCAGGAAGACACTTGGGGTGCGGGGGACCACCATGAGCGTTTGCGCGATCTCCGGGGTGTGCTCGTGAACGATCACACCGAACCGGAGTCGAGCCCGTACGCGGAGGTCGAGGCGGCGCTGTGCGAGGAGTTCGCCGGCGTCCACTCGGCGGCCATCGTGACGCGCTGCGTCGACGCGGCCCACTACGGGGCGCTCGAGGTCACTGGTTACGCCCATCCCAACCTGGTCGAGCGGATCGCCCGCAAGCATCTCCACGTGCTCGCCCTCGTGGCCAGCGAGCGTGGCTAACCAAGATCGGAACCAACTCGTCTAGGCACCTTTACCCCGGCTTGGGGGTGGGTAATGTATAGGCGGGTGGAGTGGTAAGTCGGTTCGGAGGCGTACAGTGCAGGTCAAAAAAGTCCTCACCTACGGCGGCATCGGTTTTGTCGCGTACTACCTGTTCGCGCGGCCCGCTGACGCCGCCGACGCGGTCAGAGGGGCGTTCGACACCATGTTCACCGCGGCCGATTCGCTGGCCCAATTCGTGAACAATCTCGCATGAGACTTGTGACCCACGGGGACTCTGCCCCGTCGTCGGTCAACCGCTACCTCCTCCCCCAAGAGCAACAGGTCATCATGGTGCGGCGTCATCCCGCCGTGCTGCTCCGCCCCGTCGCCGAGGTCTTCGGGGGTCTGATCATCGCCGGTCTGCTCAGCCGGTTCTTCGGCGGCGGGGACGGCGGCGGCACCGCCCTCGTGGTCGTCTGGTGGCTGTGGCTGCTGCTGTTGATCCGTTTTGTCTGGAAAGTGGCCGAATGGTCTGTTGACTACTTCGTCGTCACGTCCAAACGGATGCTCTTGACCACGGGCTTGATCACGCGCAAGGTCGCGATGATGCCCCTGGGAAAGGTCACCGACATGAGCTTCCAGCGATCACTGCTGGGGCGCATGCTCGGCTACGGTGAGTTCATCCTCGAGTCCGCAGGTCAGGACCAGGCGCTCTCTACCGTCCAGTACATTCCGTACCCCGAGACGCTGTACCTGGAGGTCTGCTCGATGCTTTTCCCCGGCGGCGACAGCGACGATTAATCTCCAAGTAGAGAATTCTTTCGCCTGGGTATACCCCATTCGGCTACTTCATGCAATCATTGCGGGGTGTTGACCCTTCCCCGCCTTGAGAGATGAGATGCCGAGTCAGGGAACCATCGGTGACCGCGTCCGAGGATTGCGGCTGAACAGGCGGATGTCGCAGGCCCAGCTGGCCGGACCCGACCTGTCGGACAGTTATGTCTCGCTCATTGAGTCGGGTAAGCGCACACCGACTCCCGTCGTCGCCAGACTCCTGGCCGAGAGGCTCGGCTGCACCACCGAGTTCCTCCTGCACGGCATCGAGCCCCGCCAGCGCATCGACACCGAGCTCGGGCTCCGCCACGCGGAGCTGGAGCTGCAGCACGGCGATCCTGCCGTAGCGGCCGACCGATACTCCGAGATCGTCAAGGCCGCCGACGAGGAGAACGCCATGCTGACGGCGCAGGCCCGCTTCGGCAGGGCCCGCGCGCTGGAGGCCCAGGGCCGGCTCGGTCAGGCGGTGGAGGCGTTCGAACGTCTGCGCAGGGAGGCGGCGGCCCATCCGGAGCGGCTGGCCGACCTGCCGATCACGATCGCGCTGAGCCGCTGCTACCAGCGGGCCGGCGACCGGCTGCGCGCCCGCGACCTGGCGTCCAAGGCGCTGGAGCAGGCCGAGCGGATGTCCATCCTGCAGGGCGAGCTCGCCGTGGAGCTGGCCTGCGCGCTGGTGGAGGCGCACGGCGAGCAGCGGGGCAGCTCCCCCGAGCTGGCGTACGTCAAGAGGGTGCTCGACATCGCCGGCTTGTCTGACGTTATGGACCGTTCCGGAGAGGTCAGAGCCCTCTGGAAGGCGAGCAGCGCGGCGGCCGCGGGCGAGGACTCCGCGCTGGCGGTGCGCCTGGCCGACGACGCCATCAACGCCGGCCGCGACTGCCGGGTGGCGCTCCAGCTGGCCCGCGCGGCCATGCGCTGGGCGCGCCTGGAGTGGACTCCGACGGCCGAGGCCGAGCGGCTCGCGAGCGACGCCGCCCGCACGTTCGCGTCGGCGGGCCGCGACCAGGAGCGGGGCGAGGCCCTCATCGCGCTGTCGCGGGTCATGCTGCGCGCCGGCGAGCCCGAGCGGGCCGGTGACCTCGCCGGCGAGGCGCTGGGGCTGCTCGGCGGCGGCAGCGTCGCGGCCGAGGCACACCTCGTGCGGGCCACGGTGGCCGTGATGCGCGAGGCCGACCCGGCCGACCACCTCACCGCCGCCCGCATCGTGCTGGAGGGCACGGCCGGTCAGCCGTACGGCGCCGACCGGGCGACCGCCAAGTGCTGGCGCGAGCTGGGCGACCTGTTCGGCCGGACCGGCGACCGCTCGCAGCAGACCGCCGCCTACCGCAAGGCCCTGGAGGCCGCCGGCGTGCGGTCCATCATGGCCGGTCTCACGGTCGACACCGCCATCGCCCGCTAGCCGCGAAGGGGGGTTCCAGGCCCGGGCGTTCCGGGTCTGGAATACACTGGGGAAACCAGTCATTGAATCATAGGATGATTGGGTTCCCCAGAGGAGGCGGACTGTGAGTCTGCGTACGGCGCAGCGAGCTTCGCTCGTCGACCAGGTGATCGACCAGCTGAAGGAGCAGATCACCACCGGGTCGTGGCCGATGAACGGCAAGATCCCGACAGAGACGGTGCTCGCCGAGCAGCTCGGTGTCGGTCGCAACACCGTCCGGGAGGCCGTACGCGCGCTCACCCACGCCGGCCTGCTGGAGTGCCGCCAGGGCGACGGCACGTACGTGCGGGCCACGAGCGAGCTGTCCGGGGCCATGACGCGGCGGCTGCGGCAGGCCGAGCAGCTGGAGATCTTCGAAGTCCGCCGCGCGCTGGAGGTGGAGGCCGCCCGGCTGGCCGCCACCCGGCGCACCGACGAGGACATCGCCCGCATCGAGGCGGCCCTGGCCGAGCGCGACAAGGCGTGGGAGCAGGACGACCCCGCCCGCTTCGTGGAGACCGACCTGGCCTTCCACATGGCGGTCGCGCACGCCACGCACAACCGCGTCCTCATCGACCTGTACGAGGACTTCTCCGCGGCGCTGCGGGCCAGCATCACCGCGGCCGGCACGTCGCTCAACAAGACCTACATCCCGCACGACGCCATCGCCCGCGCGATCGCGGCCGGCGACGCGGCAGCCGCCGAGCGGGCGGGTCACGCCTGCATGGAGCACATCCTCATCGCCCTGACCGAGGGCTGAGATCAGGCCAGCCGCCGAGCCGTCCAGCGCGGCTGAGACGGGGTCAGCTACCGAGCTGTCTGGCGTGGTCGGCGGCGAAGGCGTCGAACGGGCGCGCCGGGTGTCCCATCACCTCGGCGAAGTCGCCGGTCGTGTAATCGCCCCAGCCTCGCGCGTACGCCCGCGCGTACTCGACGTTGACCGCGGCGTCCCACTCCGGCAGCCCTGCCTGGAGCATCGCCCGGTAGGCGTCCTCCGGGGCGACGGGCTGGTAGCCGGCACCGATCCTGGCGGCGGCGTCGCGCAGCGAGATGCTCTCCGGGCCGGTGATCGTGTACGTCCTGCCGTGGTGTGACTTCGGGTCGGCGAGCACCCGGGCGGCGAAGGCCGCGATGTCGCGCACGTCGATGAGGCCCATCCTGCCCTCCCCCGTCGGACCGTACAGCGTGCCCCCGCTGACCGACCCGAACAGGTTCTGCATGAAGAAGGCCGGCCGCACGACGGTCCAGCCCAGCCCGGAGGCGGCCAGCTCGACCTCGGACAGCGCGTGCAGGCGGCCGTTGCGGGTGGGCGCGTCGTGCGCGGCGCCGATGGCGGACAGCCGCACCACGTGCCGAACCCCTGCCTGGCGGGCCGCCCACAGAGCGTTGGAGGCGGCGTGCGGCGCGGCCGGGCCCATCGCGGTCAGCAGCCATAACGTCTCGACGTTCGCGAAG
Source organism: Nonomuraea sp. NPDC049649 (assembly GCF_040675175.1). Taxonomy (NCBI): domain Bacteria; kingdom Bacillati; phylum Actinomycetota; class Actinomycetes; order Streptosporangiales; family Streptosporangiaceae; genus Nonomuraea; species Nonomuraea sp. NPDC049649. Next base: position 103,569 of record NZ_JBFAOH010000008.1, on the reverse strand, counting down.
GCGTCCTTGAGCGTCTCCGGCCGGTCCAGGTCGCCCACCGCGACGTCCACTCCTTCCGGCGCTCTGGCCGGGTCGCGGACGAGCACGCGCACATCTTCCTTGGCGGGCAGGGCGCGCAGCAGTTCGCCGGAGACGGTGCCGGTGGCACCGGTGATCAGCAACATGTCATATCCCTCTCATCGGTGGAGCCCTGTGACACCCCGGTACTCTCCGGGCCACACGGGATCTCGTCCTGCCGGCAGCTTAATAGTAAGAATCAGTGACTATCAAGATTGGTGACTAAATGGAGGGTGGTATGCGCCGCAGCGAGCGCAAGAAGAACGACCCCGATCTCGGCATCCTGAGCAGCCGCACCCTCTTCGCCCTGCAGAAGGAGCTGTTCGCCACCCTCGCCGAGCAGGGTCACCCCGAGCTGCGGCCGCGCCACGGCGCCGTGCTCGCCTACCTCGACGAGGAGGGCAGCCGGGCCACCGACCTGGCCGCCCAGTCGGGCCAGCACAAGCAGGTCATCGGCACGCTGGTGGACGAGCTGGCCGAGCTCGGCTACGTGGAGCGGCGGCCCGACCCGGCCGACCGGCGGGCCAAACTGATCGTGCCGACAGACAAGGGCCTCGACCAGATGCGGCGCTCCGACGCGATCCTGGCCGCCATCGAGCGGCGGCACGCCGAGGCCGCGGGCGAGGCCGACTACGCCGTCTTCAAGCGGGTCTTCGCCCTGGTGGCCGCCCGCCACTCAGGAGAGACGGAGTGACAAGGCAGCAGGTCTTCGCCCTGGTCAGGCGAGACGCAGTGACATCACCAGGTAGCGGAAGTCGGGGCCGGCGTCGCCGGGGACGTCCTGGATGAGGGCGGGCCGGGTCGGCGACTCCAGGTTGATGCGGGCCAGCTCGGTCTCGATGCCGCTGAGCCCGTCGATGAGGAACTGCGACTGGAAGGCGATCTGGATGTCGTCGCCGCGCAGCTCGCACTCCACCACCTCGGCGCCGCGCCCGACGTCGCCGCCGCCCGCCTGGATGAGCACCTGGCCCTGACTGAAGGACAGCCGGATCGCGGTGTTGCGCTCGGCCACCAGCGCCACCCGCTTGATGGCCGCCAGGAACGGCCCCACCCGCACGTCGGCCCGGATCGACCACTGGGAGGTCAGCCGGCCGCGGTAATCGATGAACTGCTCGTCGAGCAGTCGCACGGTGGTGCTGCGGCCCACGCTCTCGAACCCGGCCACCCCGTCGCCGAGCGCGACCCGTACCTCCCCGCCGCGCAGCGACCTGGCCACCTCCACCAGCACCCGGGCGGGCACCATCGCCGAGACCGCGACGTCGGGACTGACCGGCCGCCAGGCGAAGTCGCGGGCGGCGATGCGGTAGCGGTCGGTGGCGGCCATCGTCACCGTCTCGCCCTCCACGTCGACCCGGATGCCGGTCAGCATGGGCAGCGTGTCGTCGCGGCTGGCCGAGGGCGCCACCTGACCCACCGCCGAGGCGAACACGCCGCCGCCGATCGCGCCGATGGCGGGCGGCATGGAGGGCATCGCGGGAAAGTCCTCGACCGGCATGGTGACCAGGCCGAACTCAGCGCTGCCGCAGGTCAGCACCGCCTCCTGGCCCTCGGTGACGATCACCACGTCGTCGTCGGGCAGGCTCCGGCTGATCTCGGCGAGCAGGCGGCCGGGGATCAGCACCCGGCCGGCCTCCGACACGTCGGCGTCGACCTCGGCCCGGGCCGAGACGTCGTAGTCGAAGGCGGACAGGCTCAGGTCGTCGCCCGCCTCCAGGAGCAGACCGGACAGCACGGGGGACGCGGGGCGGCTGGGCAGGACCCTGGCGGCCCAGGCGACGGCCTCGGCCAGCACGTCACGGTTAACCCGGATCTTCACCTGATCAGCCCTTTCTTCGCGGGGTGCCCTTTAGAAGGTATCCGAGCCCACCGACAAAGCTCAGCGGCTGTTCAGGTATGCCAGGACCGCCAGCACCCGCCGGTTGTCGTCGTCCGACGGGGCCAGGCCGAGCTTGCCGAAGATGCTGGCCGTGTGCTTGGCCACGGCGCTCTCGCTCAGGTAGAGCCGCTGGGAGATGGCGGCGTTGGAGCGGCCCTCCGCCATCTGCTCCAGCACCTCCCGCTCGCGCGGGGTGAGCGCGGCCAGCGGCTCGTTCTTGGCGTTGCTGGCCAGCAGCTTGGAGATGACCTCCGGGTCCATCGCGGTGCCGCCCGCCGCGACCCGGCGCACCGCGTCGATGAACTGCTCGGCGTTGAACACCCGGTCCTTCAGCAGGTAGCCGATGCCGCCCGAGCCGTCGGCCAGCAGCTCACGCGCGTAGAGCTGCTCGACGTGCTGCGACAGCACCAGGATCGGCAGCCCCGGCACCTTCTTGCGGGCCTCCAGCGAGGCCTGCAGCCCCTCGTCGGTGAGCGTCGGCGGCAGCCGCACGTCCACGATCGACACGTCGGGGCGGAGCTCCAGCAGGCCCTTGAGCAGCTCGGGGCCGCTCTCCACGGCCGCGACCACCTCGAACCCGTGGGCCTGGAGCAGGTGGACCAGCCCGTCCCTGAGCAGATAGAGGTCTTCGGCGACGAGTACCCGGTTCATCACGTGCACCTTATGCCGGTACGGACGGTGGGCCGAACGATGGACGGGTTGTCCCGGTCCTGGGCCGGGATCACCACCGCGGCCAGATACATGGCCGTGCCGAGCAGGATCATGAACACGATGCACGGCCACTGCCACGGCTCGGGCAGGTGCAGCGCGAGGAACCAGGCCTTCTCGTCGAAGTCGATCGTCTTGAAGACGCCGGCCACGATCCCCTGCGGGAACAGCGGGCACCAGGCCGTGGCCCACAGCGTGACCACGGTGATCATCTTCCAGCGCGGCAGCTTCGGCAGGTCACCGGCCCAGTGCGCGGGCAGCACCCGGGGCAGCTCCATGGTCACCGTGGTCGGGCCGCCCGGCGGGCTGCTGATCGCCATCACGCCGTCGAAGGCCGCCAGCCGGCGCTCGATCCCGGCCAGGCCGCTGCCCTTGGCCGGGTCGGCGCCGCCCCAGCCGTCGTCGGTGACCGTGATGAGCAGGTTCGCCCGGCTGCTGCTGATGTCGATCTCCACGGACTCGGCCCCGCCGTGCCGGGCGGCGTTCGCCAGCAGCTCGCTGACCGCGAAGTACGCGGCCGCCTCCACCGGCGCCTCCGGCCGGTGCGGCAGGTCGACCTGCACCGACACCCTCAGCGCGCTGTCCATCGCCAGCGCCCGCACCGCGTCGCCGAGCCCGCGCTCGGCCAGCACCGGCGGGTGGATGCCGCGGATCACCCGGCGCAGCTCGGTCAGCGTCTCCGCCGAAGCCTCCCTGGCCTTGGCCATCAGCGCCTTGGCCGCCCGCGGGTCGGACTCCACAATCTGTTCGGCGGCCCCGATCGTCATGCCGAGCGCCACCAGCCTGGCCTGCGTGCCGTCGTGCAGGTCACGCTCGATCCGGCGCATCTCGGCGGCCTGCGTGTCGACGGCGAGGTTGCGGGCCCGGTTGAGGCTGCTGATCTGGCCGGCCATGCGGCTGGACGCGGTGGCACCCAGCAGCGTCGCGCACCATAGCCCGTACACGCGCAGCCCACGGCCCGGCAGCAGGACGAACAGCGGCAGCAGCAGCACCTTGACGAACGGATCCAGCGCCAGCCACAGCGCGTCGCGCCAGGTCGCCGGGTCGGTCATCATCCATCGCCACCGGTCGTTCCAGGCCGGCACGCGGGGCGTCTTGTAGAGCGTACGGTGCGACCGGTAGAGCCCGTCGGCCTGCGGCTGCGGAGGCGGCGGCTCGGGCAGGTACGGCGGCTCGATCGACACCCCGGCGGAGGCGTTCACGAGCCGGCGCGTCAGCCCCGTCACCCGCCTGATCATCCGCACCTGCGGCGGGAACAGGAACACCATCCCCAGCCCGAAGGCGAGAACCAGGGATACGAACGAGGACACGATCGTCAGGAGTTCGACGATGACGAGCCCCAGCAGCGCCAGGATGTAACCGATCTGCCGCACCATGTCCTCAAGTGTGCGTCACTCCGGCAGGTGCGCACACTGCACCTAAGTACACCCTCACCCGGCAACCAGCACGATTCCGCGACGGAACCGGCGTCCCTAGCGTCGACGGCATGAACGTCATCGAGGTACGGAACCTCCACAAGCGCTACCAGGACCACGTGGCGGTGGATGACGTGTCGTTCGAGGTCCAGGCCGGCGAGATCTTCGGCATCCTCGGCCCGAACGGCGCAGGCAAGACCACCACCGTGGAGTGCGTGTCGGGCCTGCGGGTCCCCGACCGCGGCTCCCTCCGCGTGGCCGGCATCGACCCCGTGACGGACCGGGACGCGCTCCGCCGCGTGCTCGGCGTCCAGCTGCAGAGCGCCGCCCTGCCCGAGAAGCTCAAGGTGTGGGAGGCGCTCGACCTGTACGCGTCCTTCTACCCCGACCCCGCCGACTGGCGGGAGCTGATGGAACGGGTCGGCCTGGACGCCAAGCGCGACACCGCGTTCGGCAAGCTCTCCGGCGGCCAGCGCCAGCGGCTCTCCGTCGCGCTCGCCCTCGTCGGCAAGCCGCGCATCGCCGTGCTCGACGAGCTGACCACCGGGCTCGACCCGCAGGCCCGCCGCGACACCTGGGAACTGATCGAGCAGGTGCGCGACTCCGGCGTGACGATCGTGCTCGTCACCCACTTCATGGAGGAGGCCGAGCGGCTCTGCGACCGGATCGCGCTGATCGACTCCGGCCGCGTCGCCGCCATCGACTCGCCCGCCGGGCTCGTCGCCCGGGTCGGCGGCACGCAGACCGTACGGTTCCGCCCGTCCTCCCCCGTGGCCGACTCCCTGCTGACGTCCCTGCCCGAGGTCACCGACGTCAGCCGTACGGGCGGCCAGGTGGTCGTCACCGGCACCGGCAACCTCGCCCCCGCCATCACCCTCGCGCTCGCCGAAGAGCGGATCGTCCCCAACGACCTGCGGATCGAACAGGCGTCGCTGGACGACGCGTTCCTCGCACTCACCGGAAAGAAGCTGGCATGAAGAAGATCCTCATCGTCGAGTCCAAGCTGCTCGCGCGGGACTGGCTCGCCGCCGCGATCACCTTGGTGCTGCCCGTCGGGCTGCTGCTGATCCTGGGGCAGATCCCCGCGCTGCGGGAGCCCAGCCCGGAGCTCGGCGGGCAGCGGTTCGTGGACGCCCAGCTGCCCGCCCAGATGATCCTGCTCGCCCTGCTGACGACGGCCTTCACCGTGCTACCCGGCGCGATGACCGCCTACCGCGAGCAGGGCGTGCTGCGGCGCATGTCCACCACGCCGATGCATCCGGCGCGGCTGCTCGGCGCGCAGCTCCTGCTGAACCTGGCCCTCGCCCTGCTGGGCGCGGTCCTGGTGATCCTCGCCGGGTGGCTGGTGCTCGGCTCGCGCCTCCCGGAGCAGCTGCTCGGGTTCCTGCTGGTGTTCCTGCTCGGCGCCGCCGCGATGCTGGCGCTCGGGCTGGTCATCGCCGCGGTCGCGCCCAACAGCAAGGCGGCGCCCGGCATCGGGTCGGTGACGATGTTCCCGCTGCTGTTCGTGGCCGGCATGTGGATTCCGCGCGAGATCATGCCGGACGCGCTCCGTACGATCAGCGACTACTCGGTCGTGGGGCCGTTCATCAACGCCATGCGCGACACCTGGGCGGGCGGCTGGCCGCAGCTGCCGCACCTGGCGGTGATGGTCGCCGGGCTGGCGCTCTTCGGCGGCCTGGCCGTACGTCTCTTCAAGTGGGAGTAGCCTCAAGTAAGGTCGAGGTCATGACCAAGGCCGTCTGGAACGCCAAGGAACTCACCGTCGGCCAGCTCGCCGAGCGCAGCGGCGTCGCCGTGTCGGCCCTGCACTTCTACGAGGCGAAGGGCCTGATCAGCAGCCGGCGCACGGCGGGCAACCAGCGCCGTTACACCCGCGACACCCTCCGCAGGGTCGCCTTCATCCGGCTCTCCCAGCGGCTCGGCATACCGCTCAAGACCATCAAGGCGGCCCTCGCCGAGCTGCCGGAGGGCCGCACCCCGACCCGCGACGACTGGGCCCACCTGTCGGCCGCCTGGCGCGGCGAGCTCGACGACCGCATCGAGCAGCTCCAGCGGCTCCGCGACGACCTCACCGACTGCATCGGCTGCGGCTGCCTCTCCCTCGACCGCTGCGCCCTCGCCAACCCCCACGACCGCCTCGGCACCGAAGGCCCGGGCGCCCGCCGCATCGACACCCGCATCTGCCCTCCCGGCACCTGCCGCTGACCCTCTTGAAGCTCGACGCCACCGCCGCCCTGCGAGACCTGCACCTCCCGCTCTCCTACGACGACCCCCGCGCACCGGGACTGCCCGCTCTCCCGCTCCACCCGCGCACGGACGGCCCGGGTTCTGCCTGCACGGCTCGCTCGTACGACGGTCACTCCCGCGTGCGGCCCCGTGGGTAGAGGAGCGGCAAAAAGGTCAAATACCACCGGTCCGGATTAGGGGCGGAGGCGACGGATAAACAGTCCAGAGACAGAAGTCGCCGCTCAAGGAGGAAGTCGTGGCCGATACCCAGACACAACCGAAGGAGGAGCGGCGACAGGTCACGCTGGCCCTGCCCATGATGTCCATTCAGCTGCACAAGCCCGAGATGCCCAGCATCTCCATGCCCCACATCCCCCTGCCGCACATCAGCAAGCAGGAGATGGGCCACGCGGTCGACGTCGCCAAGTCGATCCTGCCGCCGCCGGAACGCGTCGCCTACTACGGGGCGCTCGGCGCGCTCGCCGTGTTCGGCGTGGTCGAGTGGCCGGTGGCGGCCGCGATCGGCATGGGCACCGTCATCGCACAGCGGGCCCGGCGCAACGGCAACGGCGACGGCGCCAGGCCGATGAGCCGTGAGCCGGTGACGCCGAAGCCGGCCGAGAAGGCACCCGATCGGAGGCGGACGACCGCGAGCAAGGCCGCCGAGGCCGCCACGGCCAAGCGCAAGGAGGCCGAGGCCACGACGGCGAAGCGCAAGGCGGCCACCGTCAGGGAGACGCTGAAGAACAAGCAGGGCTCATAAGCCACACCAGCGGACAGGGGGCGTGTGGCGGTGTTCGGCCTGTTCTCCGTTGACACCTTGCTCGACATCCTTCCGGAACCGGTCCGCGGCCTCGTCCCGCGCCCCCGCCGGGTGCGGCGGTGCCCCGGCGGCGTCCGGGTGGAACTGCGCCACCTGGGCGGCCCCGGGACGGAGGACCGCGCCCGCGCGCTGGAGGAGCGGCTGCTCGCGCACGGCGCCCGGCGCGCCGAGGTCATCGGCGCGCTCAACGCCGTCTTCGCGGGCCTCGACCCGGACGTCTCCGGCATGGACAAGCTCCTCGCCATCATCGAGGAGTACGACGTCGAACGGCCCGACGACGACCCCGGCACCACCCGGGTGCTCGACGCCGCCGAGCAGCGCACCAAGGCAGCCGTGAGCCTCGGGCTCCACCTCGCCGGCTCCGCCCTCGCCCTGACCGGCCAGATCGCCCGTTTCCCCCGCCTGTCCGAAACGGTGCCCACCTTCGTCGCGTTGGGCGATGAGATCCCCTGGGTGCGCCACCAGCTGGAGCGGCACCTGGGCGTCCCGGCCGCCGACACCGTGCTCGCCTCCACCAAGATCTTCGCCAACACGCTGGCCGCGCGGCCCGTGACGCTGCTCATCGACTCCGCCGCCGCCGCGGGCCGGTACGTCGCCGCGCGGGCCGGTCAGCGCGCCTGGGTCGAGCGCGAAGCGGAGCTCCACGACCACGACGGCTGCTACCGGCACACCAGGCCCGAGGCGGCCGGCCGACCGGCCCCGCTCCCCCGCGGCCCGCTCGAACGCTACGCCGACGCGGCGGGCCCGGCCGCGCTCGCCGCGCACGGCGTGGCCGGGTTCGTCGGCCGCGACCACCGGCGGGGGCTCCCGTTGCTCATCTCGGGCATCCCCAAGCCCGCCCGGCTCGCCAGGGACGCCTTCGTCAGCACGGTGGCGACCGCCCTGGCCAGGCGCGGCGCGATGCTGCTCGACCCCAGGGCGCTGCACCGCATGGACCGCATCGACACGATCGTCTTCGAGGCCTCCCTGCTCACCACCGGCCGCTGGGTCGTCGACGGCGTCGTTCCCCTCGTACCGGATCTTGACCTGGACGAGCTGCACGCCCGCCTCTACACGCTCCTCGACCTCGCCGACCCCGGCGCGCGGCGCGAACAGGACGGCTGGACCGCCGCGCCCGCCGACCCGGACGCCGCGCCGCATGAGTGGGCCGGACACGGCATCAGGACCGTCACCGTCTCCAAGGACGGCACGGAGGTCGCGCAGATCGGGCTGGCCAAGGAGTCGCACCCGATGGCCGAGGCACTGGTCTCCGCCGCCAAGAACGCGGGCACCGTGATCCTCTCCGGCGACGAGGACGGCCTCGCCCGCCGCCTCGGCGTCGACCGCCTCCCCGCCGCGCCGGGACCCGAGGAACTGGCCGAGCAGGGACCCGGGAAGCGAGGCGAGGCCGGGGCCCTCGGGGGGCTGCCGGGCTGGCCGGAACTCGGGAAGCCGGGCGAGCCGGAAGTCGAGACCGCCCATCTCCCCAAGCGGCTGGGCGACCTGGTGCACCGGCTGCAGGCCGACGGGCACGGCGTCGCCGTGGTGGCGCGGCGTTCCCGGCGCGGGCTGAACCGGGCCGACCTGGCCATCGGCGTGCTGGAGCCGGGCCGGCGGCTGCCGTGGGACGCCGACGTGGCGGGCGGGCTGGACGCGGCGCACCTGGTGCTGCGGGCGCTCCCGGCCGCCAGGAAGGTCAGCACCCGCGGCGTGTGGCTGGCGGCGTCGGCGGCGGTCGGCGGCACGGGGCTGGCGTTCCTGGGCCCGTCGGCGGGCGCCGCCAAGCGGGCGGGCTGGGTGCGGGACGCCATGTCGGCGGCGGCGCTGGCCACCGGCTACTGGGCGGGACGCGCCGCCGGTCGTGTCATGCCGCCCGTCCAGGCCGATCCGACGCCGTGGCACGCGATGGCCGTGCCCGACGTGCTCGCCCGGCTGCACAGCTCGCCCCAGGGGCTGACCGAGGAGGAGGCCGCCCGCCGCGCCAAGGGGCCCGAGGCGCCGGAGGAGGGGCAGGCGTCGCTGGTCCAGACGGTGGTGCGGGAGCTCGCGAACCCGCTGACCCCGGTGCTCGCCGCGGGCGCGGGCGTGTCGGCCGCCGTCGGATCGGTCCTGGACGCCGGGCTCATCGGCGGCGTGATGCTGATGGACGCCTTCCTCGGCAGCGCCCAGCGGCGCGGCGCCGACCGGGCGCTGAACCGTCTCACCGAGATCACCGCGGTCACCGTACGGGTGCGCCGCCCCGGCGGCACGGTCGACTGCGACGCCGCCGCGCTCGTCCCGGGTGACGTGATCGAGCTGCGCGCGGGCGACGCCGTGCCCGCGGACGCCAGGCTCATCAAGGCGTCCGGGCTGGAGGTCGACGAGTCCACGCTCACCGGCGAGTCGCAGCTCGTCGCCAAGACCACCAGCCCCACCGCGGCGCCCGCGGTCGCCGACCGCAGCTCGATGGTGTACCTGGGCACCACCGTCGCGGCGGGCAGCGGCCGGGCCGTGGTCGTCGCCACCGGCGAGCGCACCGAGGCGGGCCGGACCGCCGCGCTCGCCGCCCAGGAGCCGCCGCCGAGCGGTGTGGAGCTGCGGCTGCACGAGCTGAGCCGCCGGATCCTGCCCGCCGCGCTCGGCTCCGGCGTGCTGCTGATGGGCATCGACCTGCTCCGCGGCACGCCGCTGGCCACCGCGCTCGGGCCCGCCGTGAGCCTGATGGTGGCCGCGGTCCCGGAGGGCCTGCCGTTCGTCGCGACCATCGCCGAGCTGGCGTCCGCCAAGCGGCTGTCCCGGCGCAACACGCTGGTCCGCAACCCGTCCACGATCGAGGCGCTGGGCAGGGTCGGCGTGCTCTGCTTCGACAAGACCGGCACCCTCACCGAAGGCCACATCAGCCTCGGCCGGGTGTCCGACGGCCGAAACGACAGCTCGCCCGGGGACCTGACGGCCGAGATGCGGGCCATCGTCGCCGCCGGGCTCCGCGCCGGGCCCAAGTTCGGCGACGGCCACCGGATCGCCCACCCCACCGACCGGGCCGTCATCGAGGGCGCCGGCGCGATCGGCGTCACCCCGGGCGAGGGCCTGGAGTCGTGGGAACGCGTCGACGAACTGCACTTCGAGCCCGCCCGCGGCTACCACGCCGTGCTCGGCCGGTCCGGGTCCGGGCACCTGCTCAGCGTCAAGGGCGCCCCGGAGGTCGTGCTCGGCCGCTGCTCGACGGTGCTGCGCGACGGCGAGCGCGTCCCGATGGACGACCAGGCCAGGCAGGAGCTGGAGCAGGAGGTCGAACGGCTCGCCCGGCAGGGCTACCGGGTGCTCGCCGTCGCCGAGCGGACCGCCTCCAGCCGGGCTGACCTGGACGAGTCCCGCATCGAACGGCTCTGCTTCCTCGGCTACCTCGGCCTGGCCGACCCCATCAGGCCCACGGCGAAGGAGAGCGTGCGGCGGCTCATGGGGGCGGGCGTCCGGGTCATCATGATCACGGGCGATCATCCCAGCACCGCCGAGGCAATCGCCGCCGACCTCGACGCGATCAACGGCCTGCGGGTCATGACCGGGCCCGAGATCGACGCGCTCGACGACGAACGGCTCGGCGAGGCGCTCTCCGAAGTGGCCGTCTTCGCCCGTACCACCCCCGAGCACAAGGCGCGGATCGTGAACGTGCTGCGCGGCACCGGCAAGGTCGTCGCGGTGACCGGCGACGGCGCCAACGACGTGCCCGCCATCCGCCTGGCCGAGGTGGGCATCGCGCTCGGCTCCACCGCCACCCCCGCCGCGCGGTCGGCCGCCGACATCGTCGTCCTGGACAACCGCATCGAGACGATCATCGACGCGATCGTCGAGGGCCGCGCCATGTGGGGGTCCGTACGGGACGCGCTGGGAATCCTGCTCGGCGGGAACGTCGGCGAGATCGCCTTCACCCTCGGGTCGAGCCTGTTGACCAGGCACAGCGCGCTCAACGCCCGCCAGCTCCTGCTGGTCAACCTGCTCACCGACATGCTGCCCGCGCTGGCCGTGGCGATCCGGCCGCCCAGCGCCACCAGCCCCGAGAAGCTGCTGGCCGAAGGTCCGGAGGCCTCGCTCGGCACCGCGCTCACCCGCGACATCTACCTGCGCGCCAGCTCCACCGCCGCGGCGGCCACCGCCGCCTGGCTCACGGCCCGGATGAACGGCACCCGCGGCCGCGCCGACACCGTCGGCCTCATCGCCCTGGTCAGCGCCCAGCTCCTGCAGACGCTGGCGCTCGGCCGCCGGGACCGCATGGTCGTGCTGGCTTCCGTGTCGTCGCTGGCCGCCCTGGGCGTGGTCGTGTCCGTGCCGGGTCTCAGCCAGGTCTTCGGCTGCCGCCCGGTCGGCCCTGTCGGCTGGACGATCGGGCTCGGCTGCGGGGCCGCCGCCACGGGCCTCGCGGTCGTGATCCAGCGCGCTCGTACGCGTTAGTCATCGTCTGTTCACCTGACGGTCACCTTGATGGCAGCCACTAGGCCACTTTTGTGGTTAATTATGCAAGTACGACCGGAACATCCCCGTGAGGTATCCCATGTCCGAGTTCCTGGCTTCCGTCGTGGCCAAAGCCGCTGTGATGCTCCTCGAAGCCCTCATCACCCGCATCGTCCAGTCGCTGATCTCCTCGATGGTGACCCCGTCCGGCCTCCGCCTGGCCTGAGCCACCTTCGCCAAGCTGGACACACAGTTCGGCGCCGCGTGCATCGACCACGCGGCACCCTAATGCTGCGCCATGTCGACGAAGCGGCTGTAGTGGCCCTGGAAGGCCACGGTCACCGTCGCCGTCGGGCCGTTACGGTGCTTCGCCACGATCAGGTCGGCCTCACCGGCCCGCGGCGACTCCCGCTCGTAGGCGTCCTCCCGGTGGAGCAGGATCACCATGTCGGCGTCCTGCTCGATGGAGTTGTGGACGCTGATGCCGTTCGCGACGAAGTTGTGCGTGCCCAGCACCGTGGCGTCGTAGACCGGCTGCTCGCCCAGCGGCTCGACCGAGGCGACCTCGTCCCAGAAGACGTCGTTGGTGGCCAGCATCTCCAGGTCGGAGGCCTCCAGGACGGCCGCGACCCGGCCCAGCCGCTCCCGCTCCATGAGCGTGGTCGCGGTCAGCGCCGTGCGGACGCCCGTCCAGATTTCCTCCGGCATCGCGCCGGCGCCGGTGATCGCCCGTAGCCGCTCGGCGCAGGCGTGCGCGGCCGGGCCGCCGATCTCGTCGAGGAAGCGCAGCTGGTTCTCCGCCCCGTGGACGACCAGCCGGTGCTCCTCCACCCGCGTCATCACGTTGAACCGCAGCAGGAGCCGCGCCACGTCGTCGGCCAGCCGCCTGCTCGCCGACGTGTAGGAGAGGTGCGCCTCCCCGGCCTGCTCGTCCCACCGCACGCACCCGCCGGCGGCCCACAGCTCCCGCAGGAAGAGCGCGGCCTGCCGCTTCGGCAGCGCGAACAGCCCGTCAGGCAGCGCGTCGCCGACCAGGCGGGCGAGCCGGACCAGCTCGTCGTCGCCCCACGGCTCCACGTCCAGCGGAGCCGGCACGTGTCGCGGCACGGCCACCCGCGTCCCGGTGTCGAGCTCCCCCAGAGCCCGCCAGCCGTCGTAGGTGAGGAACGGATGGTTGGCCGTCGCCTCCACCTCCCGGCCGGACCGGAGCCGCAGCCGGTAGACCTGCTTCACCCCGCTCGGGAAGACGTGCGTCATCGTCCGGGGCACCAGCTTCAGCCGGTCGTCGAGCGACCAGACCGGGATGTCGCGCGCCCCCGACTCCAGCAGCTCACCCAGGGAGACCTCGGCGCCCGTGTCGGCCCGCATGACGCGCGTCGCCGCGGTCAGGCAGCCGGACTCACGCAGGTCGCTCACCTGGGGACGCTTGTCCGTCCGCTGCTCGGGACCGCGGTTGAGCTGCGAGATGGCGATGACCGGCACCTCCAGCTCCTTGGCCAGCAGCTTGATGCCACGGGAGATCTCCGACACCTCGTTCTGGCGGCTCTCCACCTTCTTCGGCGAGCTCATCAGCTGCAGATAGTCGATGATCACGAACCGCAGGTCGTTACGCTGCTTCAGGCGGCGGCACTTGGCCCGGATCTCCATCATCGACATGTTGGGCGAGTCGTCGATGAACAGCGGCGCCTCCGCCACCTCGCTCATCCGCCGCGCCAGCCGCGTCCAGTCGTCGTCGGTCATCATGCCCGACCGCATGGCGTGCAGCGCCACCCGCGCCTCCGCCGACAGCAGCCGCATGGTGATCTCGTTACGCGACATCTCCAGCGAGAAGATCACCGTCGTCATACCATGCTTAATCGCCGCAGACCGGGCCAAATCCAGCCCAAGCGTCGACTTGCCGATGGCCGGACGGGCGGCGATGACGATCATCTGGCCCGGGTGGAGGCCGTTGGTGAGCTGGTCGAGGTCGGCGAAGCCGGTCGGGACGCCGACCATCTGGCCGCCGCGGCTGCCGATGGCCTCCAGCTCGTCGAGGGCGCCGGGCATGATGTCGGCCAGGGCCGCGTAGTCTTCGGACGTGCGGCGCTCGGTGACCTTGTAGATCTCGGCCTGGGCGCGGTCGACGAGGTCGTCGACCTCTTCGTTCTGGCCGCCGTAGCCGTAGGAGACGATGCGGGTGCCGGCTTCGATGAGGCGGCGCAGGATCGCCTGCTCCCTGACGATCTTGGCGTAGTAGCCCGCGTTGGCGGCCGTCGGGACGACCGCCGTGAGCGTGTGAAGGTAGGCCGCGCCGCCCACGCGGGCCATCTCGCCGCGCTTCTGCAGCTCGTCGAAGACCGTGACCGCGTCGGCGGGCTCGCCCCGGCCGTAGAGGTCGGTGATGACGTCGAAGACCATCTGGTGGGCGGGCCGGTAGAAGTCGTCGGCCCGCACGATCTCGATCACGTCGGCGATGGCGTCCTTGGACAGCAGCATGCCGCCGAGCACCGACTGCTCCGCCTCGATGTTGTGGGGCGGAGTGCGCTCGAAACCCGGACCCGCGCCGATTTCCTCGTCAATGCTCACCGCGCCCCCTCGAACTGCTAGCGGCGGTCGCACCACCCCCACTTGTAGTCGACCGGTGTGACAGTTTCCCGGGTCCGCGCCCACTCAGCAACGCGGCCTGTGGACAACGCTGTGGTCAACCTGTGTACGCAGCCCGCCCAGCATGTGAAAGGCCTGTGGACGGCCCTGTGGATAACTGGGGACAACATCACACACCACGCCTCTGACCTGCGAATACACTATCCACGGGCTGTGGAGAGAAGAAAGTTGGCGGGACACATCGGGTAATAGGCATAATGGGGCAATGCCCATTACGTCCCGTGATAGGGAGATTCTGCGTCTGGCCGTGCCCGCCTTCGGGGCACTGGTCGCCGAACCCCTCTTCCTGCTCGCCGACTACGCGATCGTCGGCCACGGGCTGGGCACCACCGCCGTGGGCGCGCTGGGCGTCGCGGGCGCGATCCTGACGACGCTGGTCAACCTCTGCATCTTCCTCGCGTACGGCACGACAGCGTCGGTGGCGAGGCAGAGCGGCGCGGGCAACCACCAGCGGGCGATGCGCCACGGGGTGGACGGCATCTGGCTGGCGCTGGCCATCGGCGCGGCGCTGATCGCGGTCATGTGGCCGCTCGCGCCGCCGGTGGTCGAGCTGTTCGGGGCCGCTCCGGAGCAGGCGGACCAGGCCGTCACGTACCTGCGGATCAGCCTGCTCGGCACGCCCGGCATGCTGGTGGTGCTGGCCGGTACGGGCGTGCTGCGCGGCTTGCAGGACACCATGACGCCGCTGGTGGTGGCGACCGGCTCGTTCGCGCTCAACGCGGTGCTGAACGCCTGGTTCGTGCTGGGCATGGACTGGGGCATCGCCGGGTCGGCGTGGGGCACGGTGCTGGCGCAGACGCTCGGCGCGGCCGTGTACCTGGTGGTCGTGGTCCGGGGGGCGCGGCGGCTCGGCGTCCCGCTCCGGCCGGACCCCTCGGGGGTGCGGCAGGCGGGCACGGCCGGGTTCGCGCTGCTGGTCAGGACCGTCTGCCTGCGGGTGGTGCTGATCGTCGCCACCGTCATCGCGACCAGGATGGGGCAGGCCGAGCTGGCCGCGTACGCGATCGCCACCCAGGTGTGGACGATGATGGCGTTCGCGCTGGACGCGATCGCCATCGCCGGGCAGGCGATCACCGGGCGGTCGCTCGGCGCGGGCGACGTCCCCGCCACCCGGGCGGCCACCCGGCGGATGGTGGCCTGGGGCGTCTGGTCGGGCGTGGTGCTGGCACTGGTGGTGCTGGCGGTGCGGCCGGTGCTGCCCGCCGTGTTCGACGCCGATCCGCAGGTGACCGAGCAACTGCTGGCGGTGCTCTGGCCGGTGGCGCTGTTCCAGCCGATCTGCGGGGTGGTGTTCGTCCTCGACGGCGTGCTGATCGGCGCGGGCGACCAGCGCTACCTAGCGTGGGCGGGGGTGTGGACGACGCTCGCCTACCTGCCCGCCGCCGCGCTCGCGTCCGGGTGGGACATCGTGGCCCTGTGGTGCGCGCTCGGGGTGTGGATGGTGGCCCGGCTCATCACCCTGGTCCGCCGCGCCGCCGGCTCCGCCTGGCTGGTGGTCGGGGCGTAGCCACCGCAGGACGGGCGACGCCGGTCCGCCCGCTAGAAGCGGCCCGACTCCAGCACGCTGCGCAGGAAGGCGCGGGTGCGGTCGTGGTCCGGCTCGGTGAAGATCTTCTCCGGTGGGCCCTTCTCCAGCAGCACGCCCCCGTCGAGGAAGCACACCGTGTCGGAGATGTCGCGGCAGAACGACATCTCGTGCGTCGTCAGCACCATCGTCATCCCCGACTCCTTGAGCTCCCTGATGACGGCGAGCACCTCGACGACCAGCTCCGGGTCGAGCGCGGAGGTGACCTCGTCCAGCAGCATCACCCGCGGCTTGACGGCCATCGCCCGGATGATGGCCACCCGCTGCTGCTGGCCGCCGGAGAGCTGGTCGGGATAGGCCTTGGCCTTGTCGGCCAGCCCGAACCGGCGCAGCAGCTCGTGGGCGCTCTCCTCGGCCTCGGCGCGGCTCACCCGGTGGACCTGGCGCGGGGCCAGGGTGATGTTGTCCAGCACGGTCATGTGCGGGAACAGGTTGAACGCCTGGAACACCGTGCCGAACCGCTTGCGCACCGCGTCGACGTCCACCCGCGGGTCGGTGATCTCCTCGCCGTCGAGGTGGATGGTGCCGTCGTCGGGGGTCTCCAGCAGGTTGACGCAGCGCAGCAGCGTCGACTTGCCCGAGCCGGACGCGCCGATCAGGCTCACCACCTCGTGCTGCTCGACCTCCAGATCGATGCCGCGCAGCACGACGTTGTCGCCGAAACTTTTCCACAGGCCGTGGATGGTCAGCACGCTCACGAGCCCTGTCTCCTCCGTGCCTTGGCCGCCAGACGGTCCGTGTACCGGGCCAGCGGGATCGTCAGCAGGACGAACAGCATCGACGCCACCAGGTAGGGCGTGAAGTCGAAGTGCTTCGCAGCCATGATCTGGGCCTGCCGCACCGCCTCCAGCAGGCCGAGCGTGGACACCAGCGACGTCTCCTTCTGCAGCGCGACGAAGTCGTTCAGCAGCGGCACCACGACCCGGCGGGCCGCCTGCGGCAGCACCACGAACCGCAGGGTCTTGCCGCGGCTCAGGCCCAGCGAGCGTGCCGACGCCACCTGGCTCGGGTGGATCGACTCGATGCCCGACTTGATGACCTCCGCGACGTAGGCCCCGTACGTCAGCGTCAGCGCGATGACGCCGAGCGTGACCAGGTCGTTGGGGATGCCCTGCAGCTTCAGGGCCGGGAGCCCGAAGCCGACCATGTAGATGACCAGCAGGGTGGGGATGCCGCGGAAGAGGTCGACGTAGGCCGTCGCCAGCGCCCTGATCGGGAAGAGCGCGGGGCTCGTGCTGGTGCGGATCACCGCGACGAGCAGGCCCACGATCAGGATCAGGGGCTCCGCGATCAGGAAGATCTTGATGTTGATCAGGAAGCCCTCGGCGACCGCGGGCAGCGACGCGACGAAGATCTCCGGGTCGAAGAACGTGTCCTGCACCCGGGGCCAGCCGGGCGCGTTGAGGACCACCACGACGACCAGGACCACGAACAGGATGGCCGACGTCGCCGCGACGGAGGCCCCCCGCAGGCCCTGCGACCTGCGGATCCGCTCCCGTTCTTGCTGACGTTCGCTCTTGACCCAGACCGGGTCGGTCACTTCAGCTCCGGCGCGCCCGCGGCCTCACTCAGCCACTGCTCCTCGATCTTGGCCAGGTCACCGTTGGACTTGAGCTTGTCGATGGCCTTGTCGACGCACGGCTTGAGCCCGCTGCCCTTCTCCATGACCAGCCCGAACTCCTCGGCGGCGGCCCCGCCGGTCGAGCTGAACTGGCCGACGATCTTGGAGCCCTCGACCTGCGCCGCCGTCACGTAGAAGGCCGTGGGCAGGTCGAGCACGAGGGCGTCGATCTGGCCGTTCTTCAGCGCGTTGATGGAGTCGATCTGCTCGTTGTAGACGTTCGGCTCGGCGCTGGGCTGGACGACTTCCTTGACCGCGTCCAGCGCGGTGGTGCCGACCTGCACGCCGATCTTGGCGTCCTTGAGGTCGGCCAGCGACGAGGCCCCGGCGAACTTGCCGTCGCCGAGCGTCACCACGGCCTGCTTGACCGTGTAGTAGCCGTTGCTGAAGTCGACCGCCTCGGCCCGCTCGGGCGTGATCGAGACCTGGTTGATGTCGAAGTCGAACCGCTTCTCGCCCGGCGCGAACGCGGTGTCGAACTTGACCGTCTCCCACTGCACCTCGTCGCGCTGGAAGCCCAGCTCGCCCGCCACCGCGTAGGCGACGGCGCTCTCGAACCCCTGCCCGTTGGCCGGGTCGTCGTCCTTGAACCAGGGCTCGTAGGCGGGCTTGTCGGTGCCGATGGTCAGCTTGCCCGGGTTGAGGAGCGTCAGTTCGTCCTTGGTGCACGCGGTGGACGGTGAGGCCGCCGTCGTCGTGGTCGCCGTGTCGTCGACGGGCGCGCAGGCGACGGCCGCCGCCAGCGCACCGAGCGCGATCAGCATCGAGGGACGGGCCATGGGGAGCCTCCAGGGGGAACACGAGAGGTAGAACGGGAGAATTCTATGCCGCCCAAATAGGGAATTAAGCCCCTGCCCAGGGCGTACGGAGAAAGAGAAGCCCCCTCCCCGCCGGAGCGGGAAGGGGGCCGGTGAGGCCGGGGCCTGGTGTCAGTCCGCGACGACCTCGACGTCGATGGACGCCGAGACCTCGGGGTGCAGCTTGACGGTGACCTTGTGAGAGCCGGTGCTCTTGATCGGGTTGACGATCTCGATGCGGCGGCGGTCGAGCTCGGGCCCGCCGGCGGCCTTCACGGCGTCGGCGATGTCGCCCGTGGTGACCGAGCCGAACAGGCGGCCGGACTCGCCGGCGCGGGTGGCCAGGCGCACCTTCAGGGCGCCGAGCTGGCCGGCGACTTCCTTGGCGGTGCCGATGTCGCGGATCTCACGGGCGGCGCGCGCCTTGCGGATGGACTCGATCTGGCGCTCGGCGCCGCGGGTCCAGCGCATGGCGTAGCCGCGCGGGATGAGGTAGTTGCGGCCGTAGCCGTCCTTGACCTCGACGACGTCGCCGGGGGTGCCGAGGCCGGAGACCTCGTGGGTGAGGATGAGCTTCATTTCGACAAGCCTCCTTAGCGCGCGGTGCTCGTGTAAGGCAGCAGGGCCACCTCACGGGCGTTCTTGATCGCGGTCGCCACGTCGCGCTGGTGCTGGGTGCAGTTGCCCGTCACCCGGCGCGCACGGATCTTGCCGCGGTCGGAGATGAACTTCCGCAGCAGCGCCGTGTCCTTGTAGTCGACGTAGGAGATCTTGTCGTGGCAGAACAGGCAAACCTTCTTCTTGGGCTTGCGCAGTGCCGGCTTTGCCATCGTGGTGCTCCTCTCAGAGCCCCGCCGTCAGAGCGGGAATGGACTCGGAACTGGAATCTGGTGGGTTAGAAAGGCGGCTCGTCGCTGAAACCGCCGCCGCCCTGCTGGCCGCCGCCCTGGAAGCCGCCGCCGCCGCCGAAACCGCCGCCCTGCTGGGGCGGGGCGGGCGTGGCGGACGCCCAGGGGTCGTCGGCGGGGGCGCCGCCGAAACCGCCGCCACCCTGCCGGGAGGTGCGGTTGACCTTGGCCGTGGCGTTACGCAGGGACGGGCCGACCTCGTCGACCTCGACCTCGTAGACGGTGCGCTTCTCGCCTTCCTTGGTCTCGTAGGAGCGCTGCTTGAGCCGCCCCTGGACGATGACCCGCATCCCGCGCTGGAGGCTCTCGGCGGCGTTCTCGGCCGCCTGGCGCCAGACGTTGCACGTGAGGAAGAGGCTCTCGCCGTCCTTCCACTCGTTGGTCTGGCGGTCCATGTAACGCGGGGTGGACGCGATACGGAACCGGGCCACGGCTTGCCCCGTCGGGGTGAAGCGCAGCTCGGGGTCGTCGACGAGGTTGCCGACGAGGGTGATTACGGTGTCGCCTGCTGCCATGGCTAGCGCTCGCCTTCCTGCACGTCTTCGCTTGGTCTTACGGCTCAGACTACGGTCGCGGCCCGACAGAATGCCGGGCTACGACTTCAGTGGGCGTCCGGGCGCAGGACCTTGGTGCGCAGGATCCCCTCGTTGAGGTTCATCTGCCGGTCGAGCTCCTTGACCGTCGCCGGGTTGGCGGACAGGTCGATGACGGCGTAGATGCCCTCGGACTTCTTGTTGATGTCGTAGGCGAGCCGGCGACGGCCCCAGACGTCGACCTTCTCCACGGTGCCGCCGTCGTTGCGGACCACGGAGAGGAACTGGTCGAGGGACGGGGCCACGGTGCGCTCATCGAGCGAAGGGTCCAGAATGACCATGACTTCGTAACGACGCATGCGGGACTCCTACCTCCTCTGGACTGCTGCGGTCACGACGCTCTGCCGTGACAGGAGGACGCTGACGTTTCTCCCTGGCGCCCCTTTCGGCGCTCCGGGGTGACGGGTCTCCCGTCACAACGCAGCCGTCTCAGGTTACCAGCAGCTCAACGATGGGAAGGCATGAGAGAAAGCCAAGGAGGTGCTCCGCAGTGCCACACTTCCTCCAGCCCGCAGAGGGCCAGCGGTTCCGTCCGACGCTCAACACCGACGGCCGCCCGCATCCGATGGAGAACGCGCTCGCCGTCGCAACCCTGGTGTGCGGTCTCGTCGCCTTCGCGGCGCTGTTCTTCCCCGGCGGGCACGTCGTCGCGTCCTGGGCGGGCACGCTCGGCTTCGCGATCGGCCTCTACTCGCAGTACGTCTCGGTCACCACGCCGCAGCGCTCGCTCAACATCGTCGGGATGGTGGCCTCGTTCCTGGGCATCGCGCTCGGCATCGCGGGCGGCGGCTACCTGCCGTGAGCGGACGGCCCCGCCTGACCGGGGCCGTCCGGCCGATGTCGGTCATCCTCCGATGTGCAGGTCCACACCGAGCAGGACCAGGAACCAGAGGAAGATCGCGAGCAGGGCCTCGGCGACGTCCTTCAGGATGGCCGGGGTGATGTAGTCGTACACCCACGCGACGTAGATGCCGATGATGACGTAGACGAGCAGGATCAGCGACCGCCAGCGCCAGCGGCTCATAGCGTTCTCCTCGGGGGTAGGGGGCGCTCCCCGACTGCCCCGCCGCAGGTCAGTCAGACGGATAGGCTCCATGACATGGTGCGCATCGGAGCTCACGTCCACCAGGACGACATCATGGCGCACGCCGAGGCGGTCGGCGCCGAGGTCGTGCAGTTCTTCCTCGGCGACCCGCAGGGCTACAAGAAGCCCGTGCTGCCCGACCAGCCGATCGAGGGCGTCGACATCTACATCCACGCCCCCTACCTGGTGAACGTCGCCACGACCAACAACCGGATCCGCATCCCCAGCCGCAAGCTGCTCGCCCAGCACTTGGAGGCGGCGGCGAGCATCGGCGCCAAGGGCCTGATCGTGCACGGCGGCCATCTCGGCAAGGACGACGACCCGCAGGTCGGTTTCGACAACTGGCGCAAGGTGTTCGAGCGCATGGAGTGCCCGATCCCGGTGCTGATCGAGAACACCGCGGGCGGCGGCAACGCGATGGCCCGCCGGCTCGACGGCATCGCCCGGCTGTGGGACGCGCTCGACGGCTTCGACGTCGGCTTCTGCCTCGACACCTGCCACGCGCACGCGGGCGGCGAGGAGCTGCCCGGCCTGGTCGACCGGATCAAGGCCATCACCGGCCGGATCGACCTGATCCACTGCAACGACTCGCGCGACGACTTCGGCTCGGGCGCCGACCGTCACGCCAACCTCGGCAAGGGGCGGATCGACCCCGAGCTGATCCTGGAGGTGTGCCGGGCGGCCGGGGCCCCGATCGTGGTGGAGACGCCGGCCGAGGGTCAGGCGGAGGACATCGCGTTCCTGAGGAAGAACCTGTAGAAGATACACACAGCCTGTGGATAACTTCCCTGGATTACCGATGCCGAAAAACGGGTATGGAGATCATCCTGCCCAGGCGCCTTCCAGGAACCGGGCCGTGTTCAGCACCATGAGCGGCCCCGACACCAGCGCGTACGCCATGATCACCCATCTCCTCCGGGTGGCGAGCCCGGCCAGCGCCACCCAGAGCGGAAACCAGAGCAGCAGCGAGCGCGGCAGCGACAGGTAGTACGCCGACGTCATGAGCGCCGCCGCCTGCAGCCCCGTGTAGACGGCCTCGCTCCACCTGCGCAGCGCCAGCAGCCAGACCAGCCCGATCAGGGCCACCACCGCGCCGGCGATCTCCATCCGGAAGGCGGGCGCCATGTCGCCGGTGCCCATCGCGTTGTCCCAGGTGACCGCCCACGCCTCCCACGGCCACACCAGCTCGCGGCCCCACCCGGCCTCCTGCGCGTGCTTCCACGCGAGCCAGTCGCCCGTACGGGTGTAGTGGAAGAAGGAGTAGCCCACGAGCGGCAGGAACGGCAGGGCCAGCCAGGGCGCGCGGCGCACCGGCTCCCGGCCCGCCCCGCACTCCAGGGCGAACTCCGCGATCAGCGCCGCCGCCAGGAAGAGCCCGGTGATGCGCACGCACGAGGCCCCGGCGGCGAGCGCGGCGGCCAGCGGCCAGCGCCCCTGCCGCGCCGCCAGCCAGGCCGGGATCGCGAAGGCCAGGAACAGCGACTCGCTGTACCCGGCGGCCAGGAACACCGCCATCGGGAAGAGCACCAGCGCCAGCACCGCCATCCAGCCGTGCGCGCCCTCGTGCTCGGCCAGCCGGGCCAGCGCCACCATCGCCACCGCCCCCGCGACGAGCGAGACGATCAGCCCGGCGGCCTCCCAGTCCCGCACGACCAGGTACGCCAGCCGCAGCGCGATCGGCATGCCGGGGAAGAAGGCGGGCAGCCCGTCGTCCGGGCGGGCCGGGTCGCCGTCATAGCCGAACCGCGCGATGGTGACGAACAGCTCGGCGTCCCACCGCTGCCACCGGCCCAGGTACTCGTGGAGGCTGACCCCGAGCAGCGTCGTCACCAGCAGGCCGGCCCGCGACGCGAACCACACCAGGAGGGCGTCCCGGCCGGCCGAGCGGGTGATCATCGCGTCACGAGGCTCCGGAGGGTGAACCGGTCGGGAGCCTCGTCGAACACCCCGCCGATCTGGTCGTCCACGCCGCCTTGGCGGACGAGGTCCTTCTCCGGGCGGAGGATGTCACGTACCACGAACGCCATCATGATGGCGATCGTGATGATCCGCCCCCACACGGCGGTGAAGTAGGTGTCGTCGCCGATGCCCAGGTCGGTCCGCGACAGCGGCGGCTGGTTGAGCAGGTAGAGCCAGATCGCGAAGAAGTACCAGACCTCGGCCACCTGCCAGAGCGCCAGCGGCTTCCAGTTCGGCCGGGCCAGCACCGCGAGCGGCACCAGCCAGAGCACGAACTGCGGCGACCACACCTTGTTCGTCATCATGAACGCGGCCAGCGCCAGGAAGCAGATCTGGGCCAGCCTGGGCCGGCGCGGCGCGGTCAGCGTGAGCACCGCGATGCCGAGGCAGAGCAGCGCCAGCGAGACCATGCCGAGCGTGCTGACGTCGCCGCTGCCCAGCACCGGCCATCCCTTGTTCTGGAAGAACAGCCAGGGCGAGCCCCAGTCGACGCCGCGCTCCTGCGAGAACACGTAGAACCGGCGCCAGCCGTCCCAGGCGAACACCATGAACGGCAGGTTGACCGCCACCCACGTGCCCGCCGTCCAGCCCATCGTGACCAGGAACGGCTGCCAGCGCCCGGTGCGCCACGTCAGCAGGAACAGCGCCCCGATGAACATCAGCGGGTAGAACTTGGTGGCGATGGCCAGCCCCAGCAGCACGCCCGCCAGCTCCTGCCGCCTGCGCGCCCAGGCCAGCAGCATGCCCATGGACAGCGCCCCGGCGACGAGGTCCCAGTTGATGTAGGCGGCCAGCACGACCGCGGGCGCGAGCGCGTACCAGAGAGCGTCCCAGCGGCGCGCCGGCCCGGCGACCGCGGCCATGAGCACCACGCCCACCACCAGGCAGAGGCCCATGAGCACGACGGTGATGTCGTAGAAGCGCACCGCCTGCCCCACCACGTCCCGCTCCAGCCACCGCGCGATCCAGGCGACGACCTGCATCACCTCGCCGAGCACGACCGGGTACTCGACGTGCTTGTCGAACGGGACGTCGGCGAAGTAGGGGCTCTGGAAGGCGAGCTGCCGGTCGAAGTAGAGCGGGTAGATGTCGGTGTAGCAGAAGTTGGTGTACGTGGAGACCTGGTCGTTCCAGCCCCCGTTGCGGCACGGCAGCCGCATCAGGTAGGCGAGTGTCGCCCCCAGGGCCGCGAACAGCCCCAGGGGGAGGTAGGGCACGGCCCGCGCCAGGAACGGGCCGCGCGCCAGCAGCGTCGTCACCGTTCCCCGCGCCTGACCTGCGAGGGGGCGGGCACGTCGTTCCGGCCGCCGCCCAGGAGGCCGTCGTCCACGGGGACGTCGTCCTGGTTCGGGTCGATGGACACGTTGCCGTCGTCGTCGCCGCACGGCCCGATGACGCAGTCGTCGACGTCGAAGTCGTCCTCGTCGAACGGGTCGCCGATGTCGAGCTCCGTCGTGTCCCGCGTCGGGGTCGGGGTCGGGGTCGGCTTCGGCACGAGGTTCTCGGTGATGCCGGCGTCGGCCCGCTCGGGGAACGGCACGACCTTCTGGCCCTTGGTGGCCTCCAGCATGAACGACTTCCAGATCGCCGCCGGGTAGGTGGCGCCCTGGAACCCCGGGCCGAGCGGGATCTCGTACGGCCTGGAGTACGGGTTGTCCATGGTGTACTTGGTGCTCTTACCCTTGGCCCAGGGGCAGTTGTCGTACTTCGGCTTGACGACCTTGCCGCTGGCGGTGCGGCACTGCTGCCTGAACAGGCCGACGGCGGTCGACACCTGCGGGGTGAACCCGACGAACCAGGCTTCCTTGTTGTCGTTGTTGGTGCCGGTCTTGCCGGCCACCGGGCGGCCGGGGAGCGCGGCGCTGCGGCCGGTGCCCGACTTGACCACCGCTTCCAGCGCCACGACGGCGTCGGCCGCGGCCTCCGGCGAGATGACCTGGTTGTAGGTCTTCTTCTCGCTGATGACGGTCTTGCCGTCCTTGTCCTTCACCTCGATGACGACGTGGTTCTCGTAGTGCCGGCCCTGGTTGGCGAAGATCGAGTAGCCGCCCGCCTGCTCCACCGCCGTCACCGTGCTGCTGCCGATGGTGAGCAGGTAGTGGTGTTCCTTCCGCGCGGCCTCCAGCCGGTCCTTGTTCAGCCCGGCCTGGGCGGCGATGTCGATCACCTTGTCCAGCCCGACCTTCTCCCCCATCTTCGCGTAGGCGGTGTTGACGGAGCTGGCCGTGGCGCTGACCACGTCGACGGCCGAGGTCTTCATCGAGTGGTCGTTGTCGATGGGCGTGGTGCCGTCCAGCTTGACCGGGCCCTTGGCGGGCACGTAGCTGCGCAGGCTGTAGCCGGCGTCGAGCCACGCGGCCAGCACGTACGGCTTGAACGCCGACGCGGCCTGCTTCTGCGACAGGAAGGCGTCGTTCCACTGGTCCTTGGCGTAGTCCTCACCGGCGTAGAAGGCCAGGATCTGGCCGTTGCGCGGGTCGACGGCCGCCAGCGTGGCGTTGATCTCCGGGTCGAGGTTGCCGATGTGCTGCTTGACCGCGGCCCTGGCGGCGCGCATGAGCTTGAGGTCGAGCGACGACTTGACGTGGTAGCCGCCCTTGTAGACGTCCGCCTTGGGGATGTCGAGCCGCTCCAGCTCGTCCAGGACCGTCTGGACCATGTAGCCCTTGAGGCCCTTGAACGGGTCGTCCGGCTTGTACTTGATGCGCTTGGGCGACTTGGGCGCCAGGTTGCCGTACGCCTGCGGATCGAGCTTGGCCATCTGCCCGATCACGTAGTTGTAGCGGAACTCGGTGACGCCGTTGTTGCCCGCTTCTTCCTCGCGGTCGAAGCGGCCCGGGTTCTGGATGCGGCCGGCGAGGTAGGCGCCCTGCTCGGGGGTGAGCTTCTCCACCGGCTTGCCGAAGAACGCCTTGGAGGCCGCCCCGATGCCGTAGGCGCCGCGGCCGAAGTAGATGGTGTTGAGGTACTGCTCCAGGATCGTCTCCTTGGGGAGCACCTTGTTCAGCTTGACCGCGACGAAGATCTCCTTGATCTTCCGCTGGATCGAGCGCTCCTGGGAGAGGCCGTCGTAGTAGCCGCGGGCCATCTGCTGGGTGATCGTGGAGGCGCCCTGCACCTGCTGGCCGCTGACCGTGCTCCACAGGGAGCGGACCATGCCGCTGAAGGAGATGCCGGAGTCCTCCCGGAAGGAGTCGTTCTCGGCGGCGATGACGGCGTCCTGTACGGGTCGCGGCACCTGGTCGTACTTGACCGGGATGCGCTTGGTGCCGAGCCGGGCCAGTTCGACGCCGTTCCGGTCGACGATGACGCTCTCCTGGTCCGTCACGCCTTCCTGGATCTGGTCTTCCCTGGGGACCGGGGTGAGGGAGTACGCGACCATGATCATGCCGAGCATGCCGCCGGACAGCACCACGAAGGTGGCCAGGACGAGCTTCCAGCTCGGCAGGAACCGGCGCCACCGCGGCTTGTCACCGCCGCCCTTCGGCGGGCCCGCCGGCGGTCCGCCCGGCCCGCCGGGGCCGCCGCCGGCCCTGCGGGAGCGCCGGGGCGCGTCGCTGGCGATCGTCTCCTCGTTGCTGTACGTGCGAGTCTCCTGCTCGGGAGCCCGGCGGCGCGACCCGGGCGCACGCCTGCGGCCGGGGGCGCCGGGCTCGACCGGCTGGGACTGCTGCGGCCCCGGCTGGCCGGGGTGTGACGGGCGCGGGCCGTGCGGAGGAGGCGAGTCGTACGGCTGCGCGGACATCGCGCCGGTCTCCTCGTAGGCGGCCTCGGGACGACGGGACTGCTGCTGCTGTCCGCCCCAGCCGGGCTGGCCGGGGTGCTGCCGAGGCTCCTGGGGCACGGAACGTGAGCTGGAACGGCGGCGCCTTCCCGGGCGCGCCGTCCCCTCGTTGCTGCTGTAACTCACACGTCCTCGCATCGTCGTCGGATAGCACGGCGGATTGGGGCGTGGCTCCTCGCCGTCCTCGGTTCTGTCGTCGGGCCGCCTGTGCTAGGCACGGCCGGCGAGCACTGGCGGCCCGTTCCCGAGGACGAACGAGACCGTCAGGTGATTCCAGGAACAACCTTGGCAGACCTCGCCCGCGTACACCCGGTACTCGTCGTAATCATGAGCCATCTCGATCGGCTCTGACGCGACCTTTGCCTGATCGGCATGGCGGCCGGGCGCGCCACCGTACTCGTCGATCGGGCCGGTGGCGTTCTCCCGCCCGCACCTGGGGCAGAGGCGGTACGCGCCGTCCGGCGGTGTGCGTCCTGCGCGCGCGGCGTGGAGCACGGACCGCTCGGCGCGGCCGTCGTCCACCACCTGTCGCAGTGACCACATGGGCGCCAGACTACGGCTTTTTTCTGAATGATCCCAACGTCTTGGGGAAGTCGTTCATTGCTCGATATAGCGGCCCGACGTATCCTCTGGATGTATCGGCTCGATACATCGACGCGAGAGGAGGGCGGTTCCCATGGCCGGCGGGCAACGCAGGGTGCTGGAACTGGCCGTGCTCGGGTCGCTGCACGAGACGCCGCTTCACGGCTACGAGCTGCGCAAACGGCTCAACACGCTACTGGGCATGTTCCGTGCGTTCTCCTACGGGTCGCTGTACCCGTGCCTGCGCTCACTGCTGGAGCGAGGGCTCATCGCGGAGGAGCAGCCGGCTCAGCCCCCGATCGTGGGTGGCCGATCGAAGATCGTCTACAAGCTCACAGCTGAAGGGAAGGAGCGACTGCAGGAGCTGCTCACCCAGGCAGGCCCGTCCGCCTGGGAGGACGAGAGCTTCGGCGTCCACTTCGCGTTCTTCCGCCACACCGAGGCCGAAGTCCGCCTGCGCATCCTCGAAGGCCGGCGCAGCCGGCTGGAGGAGCGCCTCGACAGCGTGCGCACCGCCCTGGCCCGCACCAGGGAGCGGCTCGACAGCTACACCCTCGAACTCCAGCGCCACGGGCTCGAATCCGTCGAGCGCGAGGTGCGCTGGCTCAACGAGCTGATCGCCACGGAGAGACGGGCCTCCGAGGAGGGGCCCGCGACAGATACCACATCAAGTGATGAGTAGAGGAGCGAGTGCGATGGGTTCGGTTCGCGTGGCCATTGTCGGTGTCGGCAACTGCGCGGCGTCACTGGTCCAGGGCGTTCACTACTACAAGGACGCCGACCCGGCAGCACGCGTGCCGGGCCTGATGCACGTGAAGTTCGGCGACTACCACGTAGGCGACGTCGAGTTCGTCGCCGCCTTCGACGTGGACGCCAAGAAGGTCGGCCGCGACCTCTCGGAGGCGATCGTCGCCAGCGAGAACAACACGATCAAGATCACCGATGTGCCCCCGACGGGGGTGATCGTCCAGCGCGGCCACACCTACGACGGCCTGGGCGAGTACTACCAGGAGATCATCGAGGAGTCCGACGAGAGCCCGGTCGACGTCGTCCAGGTGCTCCGCGACAGCCAGGCCGACGTGCTCGTCTGCTACCTGCCCGTGGGCTCCGAGGAGGCCGCCCGGTTCTACGCCCGGTGCGCCCTGGAGGCCAAGGTCGCGTTCGTCAACGCACTGCCGGTGTTCATCGCCTCCGACCCCGAGTGGGCCGAGAAGTTCACCGAGGCGGGCGTGCCGATCGTCGGTGACGACATCAAGTCCCAGATCGGCGCCACCATCACGCACCGCGTCATGGCCAAGCTGTTCGAGGACCGCGGGGTCGAGCTGCTGCGCACCTACCAGCTCAACTTCGGCGGCAACATGGACTTCATGAACATGCTGGAGCGCAAGCGCCTCCAGTCGAAGAAGATCTCCAAGACGCAGTCGGTGACCTCGCAGATCCCGCACGAGATGGCCAAGGCCGACGTGCACATCGGCCCGTCCGACCACGTGCCGTGGCTCGACGACCGCAAGTGGGCCTACGTCCGCCTCGAAGGCCGCTCCTTCGGCGACACCCCGCTCAACCTGGAGTACAAGCTCGAGGTGTGGGACTCGCCGAACTCGGCCGGCATCATCATCGACGCCGTCCGCGCCGCCAAGATCGCTCTCGACCGCGGCATCGGCGGCCCGATCCTGAGCGCCTCCTCGTACTTCATGAAGTCGCCGCCCGTGCAGTACTCCGACGACGAGGCCCGCGACCAGGTCGAGAAGTTCATCGGCGGCGAGATCGAGCGCTGACCCGCGACCGCGGCGCCGCACCCGCCGTGCGGCGCCGCGGCCTCTAGGGCGTGTACGGCTGACGCGCGGCGGGCGGCAGCTCGTCCTCCGACGCGGTCGGCCACCGGAACGGGTCCGGGCCGAGCGCCGTCAGCAGCGGCACCTGCTCCCGGCACCACGGCGAGATCGAGATCAGGTCGCTGAGCACGCCGTCGACGAACTCCTGCCACGGCATCCACTTCGTCTCCCCCACCTCGTCGGGGTTGGGGGTGGCGGAGCCGTCGACCAGCACGCGGAAGACGGGGCAGAGCTCGTGCTCGACGATGCCGTTGCCCATGACCGCGCGGTAGGAGAAGCCGGGCAGCACCAGGTCGGCCCGCTCGACGGTCAGGCCCAGCTCGAACGAGAGCCTGCGGAGGACGGCCTGCTCCAGGCGCTCGCCCGGCAGCGGGTGGCCGCAGCAGCTGTTGGTCCACACGCCCGGCCAGGTGAGCTTGTGGCCCGCCCGCCTCGTGAGCAGCACCCGCCCCTCGCTGTCGAAGGCGTAGCTGGAGAAGGCCAGGTGAAGGGGGGTCTCCGGGCCGTGCACGGCGAGTTTCGGCGCCGTGCCGAGGGCGTGGCCGGAGCGGTCAACGAGTACCACGTGTTCAGCAGTCGTCACGCTATGAAGCGTACGTGACCTCGTTCGCGACCAGAACCGGTTCGCGGAACCTCTCCGGCGCGGGCGCCGGGCTAGGCTGACGCCGTGTCTTTCGTCGCCGATCTGCGTGTGGTCCTCCGTGGCCGGGATTTCCGACGGCTCTTCGGCACCCGGCTGGTCTCGCAGTTCTCCGACGGGATCTTCCAGTTCGGCGTCGCCGGGTTCGCCTTCTTCAGCCCCGAGAGCAAGACCACCGCCCTGGAGGTCGCCGCCGGGCTGGCCGTGCTGCTGCTGCCGTACAGCATCCTGGGGCCGTTCGTGGGCGTCTTCATCGACCGGTGGTCGCGGCGGCAGATCCTGGTGATCGCGCCGCTGGTGCGCGGCGCACTGCTGGTCGTCACCGCCGCGCTGGTCGCGGCGGACGTGCCCGATCCGGTGTTCTACGTGGCCGCGCTGGCCGTGCTGGGCGTCAACCGGTTCTTCCTGGCCGCGCTGGGCGCCTCGCTGCCGCACGTGGTGCCCGCCGACCGGCTGATGGCCGCCAACGCGGTCACCCCGACCTCCGGCACCGTGGTGACGTTCCTCGGCGCCGGGGTGGGCTTCCTGCTGCGTGAGGCCCTCGGCGGCGGCGACACCGGGGTGGCGCTGCTGCTGGTCACCTCCGGCCTGGTGTTCGGGCTGACCTCGCTGGTGGCGCGGACGATGGAGCGCTCCCTGCTCGGCCCCGCCGAGGACCCCGGCCGGCCGCAGGCCCGCGAGGCGCTGCGCAACGTGGTGGCGGGCCTGGCCGACGGCGCCCGCCACCTGGTGAGCCGCCCGGTCGCCGCCGCCACCATGGGCGCGATGGCGGCGCACCGCTTCTTCTACGGCATGGCCACGGCGCTCGGCATCATCCTCTACCGCTACTACTTCACCGACGGCGACCCCGACCTGGCGCTGCGCGGCGTCAGCCTGGTCGTGGCCACCTCCGGCGTCGGCTACTTCCTCGCGGTGATCCTCACCCCGTACGCGACCGAGCGGTTCACGATCACCCGGTGGGTGCCGATCGCGCTGGCGTCCGCGGGCGTGCTCGCCGGCGTGCTCGTGGCGCCGTTCCAGGAGTGGGGGCTGCCGGTGGCCGGGTTCGTGCTCGGCCTGGCCGGGCAGAGCGTCAAGATCTGCGCCGACACGACCGTGCAGCGCGACCTCGACGACGTCTACCTGGGCCGCGCCTTCTCGGTCTACGACATGCTCTTCAACGGCATGTACGTGCTCGCGGCGGCCGTGTCGGCGGCCATCCTCCCGCCCGACGGCAAGTCGTACGCCGTCGTGGTGATCATCACGGCCGGCTACCTGGCGAGCGCCCTGGCCTACCGGATGGTCACCCGGTCGCGGGAGCCGGTCAGTCCTTGAGCACGCCGCTGTCGCGGGCCCAGGTCAGCAGCGCTTCGGTGGCCGCCTCCTTGCCGATGACGCCCTTGTCGAGCCGCAGGTCGAGCAGGAACTTGTAGGCCTTGCCCACCACCGGGCCGGGGCCTATGCCGAGCACCCGCTGGATCTCGTTGCCGTCGAGCTCCGGGCGGATCTTGGCCAGCTCCTCCTCCTCGGCGAGCCGGGCGATCCGCTCCTCCAGCTGGTCGTACGTACGAGAAAGAGCGGCGGCCTTGCGCTTGTTGCGGGTCGTGCAGTCGGCCCTGGTCAGCTTGTGGAGCCGGTCCAGCAGGTGGCCCGCGTCGCGCGCGTAGCGGCGGACCGCGCTGTCGGTCCACTCGCCGGTGCCGTAGCCGTGGAAGCGCAGGTGGAGCTCCACCAGCCGGGCCACGTCGGCCACCACGTCCTTGGGGAAGCGCAGCTCGCTCAGCCGCTTCTTGGTCAGCTGGGCGCCGACCACCTCGTGGTGGTGGAACGACACCCGGCCGCCCGGCTCGTGGCGGCGGGTCTTGGGCTTGCCGACGTCGTGCATGAGCGCGGCCCAGCGCAGCACCCGGTCGGGCCGGCCCTCGTCCTCCTGGGCGATCGCCTGGTCGAGGACGGTCAGCGTGTGCTCGTACACGTCCTTGTGGCGGTGGTGCTCGTCGATCTCCAGGCGCAGCTTGGGCAGTTCGGGCAGCACGTGGGAGGCCAGGCCGGTGTCGACGAGCAGGCGCAGGCCGGCGCGCGGATGGGCGCCGCAGACGAGCTTGTCGAGCTCGTCGCGGATGCGCTCGGCCGAGACGATCTCGATCCGCTCGGCCATCTCCGACATCGCGGCCACCGCCGCCTCGTCGACGGTGAAGCCGAGCTGGGAGGCGAACCGGGCGGCGCGCAGCATGCGCAGCGGGTCGTCGCCGAAGGACCGCTCGGGCGGGCCGGGCGTGCGCAGCCGCTTGGCGGCCAGGTCGGTCAGGCCGCCGTACGGGTCGACGAACTCGTGGGAGGGCAGCCGCACCGCCATCGCGTTGACGGCGAAGTCGCGGCGCTCCAGATCGGCCTCCAGCGTGTCGCCGTACATGACCTCCGGTTTGCGCGACTTGGGGTCGTAGCTCTCGCTGCGGTAGGTCGTGATCTCGATCAGCCAGTTGCCCTTGCGCAGCCCGACCGTGCCGAAGTCGATGCCGATCGTCCAGACGGAGTCGGCCCAGTCGCGCACGACGTCGAGCACCTGTTCGGGGCGCGCGTCGGTGGTCAGGTCGAGGTCTTTGCCCGCACGGCCGAGCAGGAGGTCGCGCACGGGGCCGCCGACCAGGGCGAGTTCGTGGCCGCGGTCGGCGAACAGGCGGCCGAGCTCGTCGGCCACGGGGGCGATCTTGCGGAACAGGTCACGCATGGCCCGCTGCTGAGTTTCGGTCAGATTTGTGTCGGACAAGCTGGGTAGGTCCTTCGATTCCGGAACATATCCCCCGAGCCACACCGGGTCCGGGTTACCTTCGGTCAGGGGACCGACGGCGCGATGGAACGAGGCAAGGAGGTCTCATGAAGGACGCCCTCGCGATCCACCGCTGGCTCCTCGCACACCAGGTCCACCATGAGATCGTACGCCTTCCGCGCCCCATCACTCGCGCGGACGAACTCCCGGGGACGCTCTCCGCCGCTCCCGGCAGGTGCGTGACGGTCACGGTGTTCGAGGTAGCTCCGAGGATAGGACGCGAGTTCGTCGTCGGCGTCGTCCACACCCTCGCCACTCCCCCTCGGCCGGCGGCCGTCAGCCGCCTGCTCGGTGTACGTACGGTACGCGTCGCGCCCGCGCACCTCGTCAACGAAGCCACAGACTACGCGGCCGGGCTGGTGGGCCCGCTCCTGCTGCCCGAGGATCTGCCGCTCTTCGTCGACGACCGCCTCGACACCGACGGCGAACAGGTCTTCTCCGCCGTCGGCGAGCGCCACGCGGTGCTCAGCATGCGCGCCCTCGACCTGATCGGCCTCCTGCGGGGCAAGACCGTCGATCTCCGCATGCCAGGGGACCGCGAGAGCCTGGAGGCCGTCGCGCCGGGGCACTGAGCCCGTACTGAGCCCGTACCATTGCGGGCGTGTGTCGTACTCCAGCCCGGGCAGAAGTGTGATCAAAAAGGCCACGCTGCTCGCCTTGCTCTCGGCCGCGCTGCTCGCCCCCACGGTGGTGGCGGCGCCGGGCGCGGCTGCCGCGATCACCGCGAAGAGGCAGGGCATCGACCTGACCCTCACCTCCGTGACGCCCGACTACGCCACTGAGCGGGCGACCGAGATAAAGATCACCGGCACCGTGCGCAACGGCGGCGCCGCGGCCCTGTCCGGCCTGCGCGTCCGGGTGCGCTACTCCGCCCAGCGCTTCCCCGACCGGGCCGCGATGGCGACCTTCGCCGGCGACGACACTCCGGTCACCCTGCCGCCCAACGTCTCCAGCCAGTCGAGCACGCTCATCCCCGAGCTGGGCGCCAACGCCTCGCAGGAGTTCGAGCTCACCATGACGCCCGCGCAGTTCGGGCTGACCTCCTTCGGCGCCTACCCGCTCGCCGTCGAGGTGGTGCAGTGGGACGCGGTGCAGCTCGCCTCCCAGCGCACCTTCCTCACGTACGCGCCGGCGAACGGGCAGCAGCGGCCGGTGCGCAACCGGATGGCGTTCGTGCTGCCCATGATCGACCAGCCGCGCCGGGCCGACGACGGCACGTTCGTCGACGAGAAGCTGAGCGGCGCGCTCGGCGGCAAGGGCCGGCTGGCCGACCTGGCGCGCATCGCCGAGATCGCCCCCGAGCAGGTCACCTGGGTCGTCGACCCGGCGCTCTTCGACGACGTCGAGGCCATGACCAAGAAGTTCCACGTCAAGGCCGGCAACAAGCGCGAGGAGCGGCCCGCCGACCCCGCCGCCGCCCAGTGGCTCAGCTCGGTCCGCGCCGCGCTGGCCGACAACCCCGTCGTCGCGACCCCGTACGCCGACCCCGACGTGACCGCGCTGGCCCACCGCGGCCTCGACAAGCAGCCGGCGCGCGCGCTGGAGCTGGCCAAGGAGAAGTCCGCGCTCATCAAGGGCGACGTGCTGACCTCGACCTACTGGCCGGCCGGCGGCATGATCGACGCCGACGCGCTCGACCTGCTCGCGGTCGGCGCGCCCGGCGTCACCCGGGTCGACAAGGTCCTGCTCGACGCGGCCAACCTGCCGACGCAGCAGGCCGCCTCGGCGGTCGCCATGCCGCCCCCCTCGGCCACCCCCGACGCCGCCACCCGGCTCGACACCGTCATGGGCCCCGTCACCGCGCTGGTCGCCGACGGCGAGCTGAGCCGCCTGCTGGAGCCCGGCGCCGGCACCCGCGCCACGACCCTGCTGAGCAAGCAGCGGTTCATCGCCGAGACCGCGATGATCGCCGCCGAGCCGGGCCAGACCCGCCCCCGCTCGCTGGTCGTGGCCCCGTCCCGGCGCTGGAACCCCAGCCCGACGGTCGTCTCCACGCTGCTGAAGACCGCGGGCAAGCTGCCCTGGCTGTCGCTCACCACGCTCGACTCGATCAAGGTGCCCGCCGCCCCCACCCCGCGCGCCGGGCTGACCTACCCCGACCGGAGCCGCAAGCAGGAGCTCGGCGGCAAGTACCTCAAGCCGATCCGCGAGCTCGCCGAGCAGGCCGCGCTGACCGCCCGGCTCACCGGCCGCCAGCAGTCGTCGTTCGACGCCGCCGTGCTCCGGCTCACCTCCTCGGCCTGGCGGGGCGACACCAAGGCGGGCCGCGCCGTCGCCGAGCAGGTCGGCAAGGCGGTCAACGACCGGATCGAGAAGGTGTCGATCACCGGCGCCGGTCCTGACCGGCCGCGCACGCTCGCGGGCAGCGACGGCGAGGTCCCGATCAGCGTGCGCAACCAGCTCGACACCCCCGTCTCCCTCTACGTCGACGCCAAGTCGGACGACCCCGACGTGCTCGAAGCCGACGTACGGGAGCCGCTCCGGATCGACCCGGGGCAGAGCGGCACCGTCCAGATCGGCATGCAGGTGATCGCCCCCGGCGGCGGCGACGCCTCGGTGACGGTCCAGCTGCTGACGGCCGACCGCCGGCCCTACGGGGAGCCGGTCAAGCTGATCGTGCGCACCACCGGCTACACCGGCATCGCGCTGGTCATCGTGGGGGGCGCGCTCACCGTCATGCTGGCGGCCGTGGTCACCCGCATTCTCCGGCGCAGGTCGCAGCGGCGCGGCGCCCGGGCAGCCAGGACTCGGGAGAGTGAGACCGTATGAGCCGCTTGCTGCGCGCCAGCGCCATCATGGCCGCCGGCACGATGGTGTCGCGCGTGACCGGGTTCATCCGGACCATGGTGCTGGCCTACGCCATCGGCACGGCCTTGCTGGGCGACGCCTACAACGTCGCCTACGCCATCCCGTACAGCATTCTCGACCTGCTGCTGCTCGGCGTGCTCAGCAGCGTCGTGGTGCCGATGATCGTCAAAGCGCAGCAGCGCGACCCCGACGGGGGCCGCGCGTACGAGCAGCGGCTGCTGACGCTCGCCACCGTCGCGCTCATCGTGGTGGCCGCGGCGGCCGTGCTGGCCGCCCCGCTGATCATCGACCTCTACACCGAGTGGGACCGCGCCGACCGCCAGTTCGAGGTGGCGGTGCGGCTGGCCCAGTTCATCCTGCCGCAGCTCGCCTTCTTCGGCATCGGCGCGGTCGCCGGGGCGATCCTCAACACCCGCGACCGGTTCGCCGCCCCGATGTGGGCGCCGGTGGTCAACAACCTGGTCGTCATCTGCGTCCTGGTCGTCTACGCGGTGATCGTGACCGACGGCTCCGACCTCGCGACCGTCACCAACGGCGAGCTGGCCCTGCTCGGGCTCGGCACCACCGCCGGCATCGTGGCCCAGGCGACCGTGCTGGTCATCGCGCTCAAGCGGGCCGGGTTCCGCTTCGTCGCCCGCTTCGACCTGCGCAACGCCCGCCTCGGCGAGATGTCCAGGATGGGCGTCTGGACGATCGGCTACGTGATCGTCACCCAGCTCGGGTTCCTGCTCACGACCAACCTCGCCAGCGCCGCCGGCGACGCGGTGGAAGGTCACGGCGTCTCCCCGTACACGCTCGCGTTCCAGCTCTTCCAGCTCCCGTACGGGGTCGTCGGCGTCTCGGTGATCACCGCGATGCTGCCCAGGATGAGCCGGGCCGTGACCGAGGGGCGCTTCGACGAGGTGCGGTCCGAGTTCGGCTCCAGCGTGCGGCTCGTCGGCGCGGTGATGGTGCCGGTGTCGCTGCTGCTCATGGTGCTCGGGCCGGCGATCACCGTGCCGCTGTACGGTCACGGCGCCAACAGCGTGGCCAACGCCATCTACATCGGCAACGTGCTGCAGGTCTACGGGCTCGCACTGGTGCCTTTCGCGATCTTCCAGTTGCTGCTGCGGGTGTTCTACAGCTTCGGCGACACCCGTACGCCCGTCTTCGTCGGCGCGGGCACCACCGCGGTCAACGCCGGGCTGATGGTGCTGTTCTTCAACCTGCTGCCGGCCCGCTACGCGGTCATGGGGCTGGCCCTGGCCTACGCGATCGCGTACGCGCTCGGCGCCGGCGCGGCCTGGATGCTGGCCAGCCGCCGGGTCGGCGGGCTGGGCGGCCGGCAGGTCGGCATGGCGATCACCAGGATGTACCTCGCCGCCCTGCCGACGGCGGTGCTGGCGCTGATCGCCGTCTGGAGCGTGCAGGAGATCTTCGGCGGTCTGGGCTTCCTCAACTCGGTGATCATCCTGGCCGTGGGCGGCGGGCTGGGGATGGTCCTGTACCTCGGCGTCGCCCACCGGCTGGCGCGCGTTCCGGAGGTCAGCTCGGTCGTTGGGATGGTCGCCGGGCGGGTACGCCGCTAAAGAGCGCGGGGAGGAACCGTCTCGGGCACTAGCATGGTGCCGACACGCGCGAATGGAAGCAGGAGGGGCGTGGGCGGATCCATCCGGCATAGCGTGCCTGCGCAGGACACCGCCACGCAGGCGCGCCCGGGATTGACCAGGTATGTCCGGGCTAGCGGGGTGAGCCAGTGAGCACATCGGCGGTCGAGCCCGGCACCCGCCTCGCCGACCGGTTCCGGCTGGAAGACCGGGTGAGCGAGTCCGACGGCGCC
Organism: Nonomuraea sp. NPDC049649; assembly: GCF_040675175.1. Taxonomy (NCBI): domain Bacteria; kingdom Bacillati; phylum Actinomycetota; class Actinomycetes; order Streptosporangiales; family Streptosporangiaceae; genus Nonomuraea; species Nonomuraea sp. NPDC049649. The sequence continues at coordinate 66,596 of NZ_JBFAOH010000008.1, read as the reverse complement.
ACCTACTGGAAGGCCATCGACGAGATCCTCGCCCGTCCCGTCGCCGTGCTGACGTTCGCGCCCGACTTCCCGCGCGTCCACGAGGTCGTCACCGCGGCCCGCGCCGCCAGCCGGCTCACCGACCCGCGCCTGACCCAGGTCTTCGACGCCGCCCAGGACTCCGAGCACGCCTACGTGGTCAGCGAGTGGGTGGTCGGCGACACCCTCTCCGACCTGCTGGCCTCCGGGCCGCTGGAGCCGGAGCGGGCCGCGGGGCTGGTCGTCGAGGCCGCGGAGGCGCTCGCGCACGCCCACGAGGCCGGCCTCTACCACCTGTGCCTGCGCCCCGGCAACCTGGTGTGGACCTCCGGCAACACGGTCAAGGTGCTGGGCGTCGCGGTCGACTCGGCGCTCTACGGGCTGACCACCGACCAGCCCGCGCTGGACGACGCGGAAGGTCTCGGCCGCCTGCTGTACGCCGGGCTGACCGGTCACTGGCCGGGCGACGAGGAGGAGGGCACGCTCCCGGCCGCGCCGATGACCGACGGCCACTTCTGCACCCCGCGCCAGGTGACCGCGGGCGTGCCGGGCTATCTCGACGCGGTGACGATCCGGGCCTGCCTCCCGGAGTCGCGCAAGGGGCAGGCCGCGCTGTCCAGCCCCGCCGAGGTCGCCGCCGCGCTGGCCGACGTGGCCAGGCCGATGCCGATCTCGATCCCGTACCCCTCGACGCCGTCCGTGACCGCGGCCTCGCCCAGCGAGGGCCTCGACACCGAGCGTCACCGGCCCGCGGCGCAGCACGCGCCGCAGGCCACCTCGATCCAGCTCAGGCCGCCGCAGAGCGGCGGCGGCGGCAACCTGCTCAACCGGGTGCTGATGACGGTGGTGGTGCTGCTGGTCATCGTCGCGGTCGGCATCGGCGCCTGGACGATAGGGCGCAGCCTCGGCAGCTCCGACGACCGCGAGGCGCAGCCCAGCCCGTCCTCCCCCGCCTCCTCGGCGCCCGCCCAGGTGCAGGAGGTCAAGGCCAAGTCGGCGAGCGGGTTCGACCCGCTCGGCGACCACGGGGAGAAGCCCGAGCTGGCGCCGCTCACCATCGACGGCAAGCCCGACACGTTCTGGAAGACCGACAACTACAACAACGCCGAGCTGGGCAACCTCAAGGACGGTGTGGGCCTGCTCCTCGACATGGGCAAGTCCATGCACATCAGCGACGTGGTGGCTACGCTGGGCAAGGCTCCCGGCGCCAACGTCGAGCTGAAGGTCGGCGACAGCGCCGACCTCGCGTCGCTCAAGACCGTCGCCAAGGTGAAGAACGCGTCGGGTAAGACGACCTTCAAGCCTGATCAGACCGCAAGCGGCCAGTACGTTTTGATCTGGTTTACCCGACTTCCGGCAGAAGCGGGGAAGTTTCATGGCACCATCTATGAGGTAGTGGTGCACTCTCCAGGATCGGCATAACCAGGAATCCCTCTTGTGAACTCCCCACCCGAGACTCCCTCGCCAGCGGATCGGCCGGTGATCACCGACGCCGATCTGCTGGCCGCGCACATCAACGGGGATCCTCACGCCTTCAGCGAGATCGTCAAGAGGCACCGCGACCGGATGTGGGCCGTCGCGCTGCGCACGCTCGGCGACCCCGACGAGGCCGCCGACGCCGTGCAGGACGCCTTCGTCTCCGCCTACCGCAAGGCCGGCTCGTTCCGCGGCGAGGCCGCCGTCACCACCTGGCTCCACCGCATCGTCGTCAACGCCTGTCTCGACCGGATGCGCCGCAAGTCCGTGCGCCCGGTGGCCGACGACGAACTGATCGAAGCCGCCGAGCGCGACGTCCAGCTCCCCGACCAGACCCTCGAACGCGAGGTGTCGATGGAGGTTTCGGCCGCGCTCAAACTGCTCCCCGCCGACCAGCGGGCCGCGCTCGTGCTGGTGGACATGATGGGCTACTCCGTCGATGACGCAGCTCAGGTGCTCCAGGTTCCCAGCGGGACGGTGAAGAGCCGGTGCGCCAGGGGACGCGCGAAACTTGCCCCGATTCTTTCGCATCTGCGGAACCGAACTGACCTGAGTCGCGTCTCATCCGCGAAGGGAGCAGAACTTCGTGACGGGTGATACGCACTACGATCTGGAAGTCCTCGCCGAGCTGGCAGAGGGCCTCCTGGACGTCGACACGGCCGACCGGGTCCGCGAGCACCTCGCGGTGTGCTCCCCCTGCGGGGAGCTTCTGGCAGACCTGGCGGCGGTTCGCGAGGTGCTCGCGGCGACCCCCACCCCGGCCATGCCGATGGGTGTCGCACTGCGCATCGACAAGGCGCTGGCCGCCGAGGCACAGCGCGGCGGCGTCGGCCTCGCGCCGGCGCCTGACTGGGACGAGCTCACGCGCGACGCTCCATGGGAGCGTCAGGAGCCGGAGCCCGTCCGCCTCGGAGTGGTCGCCGACGACGGCACCGTCGTCCCGGCCAAGACCCGCACCACACGGCGGCGCCGATGGTCGGTCCCGGCGGTGGCCGTGGCCGCGGCGGCCGCGGTGGTGGGCACCGCCGCGGTGTCGGCGAGCCTGCTCGCCTCCGGCGGCGCCGGCGGGCCGACGGCTCCCGAGTCGCAGATCGCGGTGGCCACGAGCCACCCGCCGCGGCAGGAGACCAAGGCCGAGGCCCGGACCTACGCGCTCACCGACAGCGGCCACAACTACAGCGACGAGGATCTCGGCCAGGCGCTCGGCGTCTTCCTCGGGCCCGCCCCGGCCTTCGGCGGCGAGTCCGGCGGCAACCCGGTCGACCACTGCGTGACCAAGGTCGCCGACCGCGCCAAGGCTGACGTCTTCGCCGTCGACCAGGGCCAGTACAACGGCCAGGAGGCCGTCATCATGGCGTCCTGGAAGAACAAGAAGACCAAGCGGGTCCGCATCGACGTCGTCGACCCGTTCAACTGCAAGAACCTGCGCAAGCCGGCGCTGGGACGCTGGTAGCCGCCCCCGACCCCCGAAGAGCCCGCTACGGCGGGCTCTTTCGCGTGGGCGTCCGGGGGCCGGGAATGCCCACGGCTTAGGATCTGTTGAGGCGAACGGGAGCTTAAGAAAGAGAGGCGTGGGAGCGTTGGACGACGTCCGTAACGTGATCATCATCGGATCCGGCCCTGCCGGTTACACCGCGGCCGTCTACTCCGCGCGCGCCGAACTCAAGCCGCTGGTCTTCGAGGGCTCGGTCACCGCCGGTGGCGCGCTCATGAACACCACCGACGTGGAGAACTTCCCCGGGTTCCCCGACGGCATCATGGGCCCCGACCTGATGGGCAACCTGCGCAAGCAGGCCGAGCGGTTCGGCGCCGACCTGATCCCGGACGACGTGGTGGAGGTCGACCTCCGGGCCGAGCCCAAGGTCGTCAAGACCTACGACAAGACCTACTACGCGAAGTCGGTCATCCTGGCGATGGGCTCCGGCTACCGCGAGCTGGGTGTGGCGAACGAGCAGCGGCTGACCGGCCGCGGCGTCTCCTGGTGTGCGACCTGCGACGGCTTCTTCTTCCGCAACAAGGACGTCGTGGTCGTCGGTGGCGGCGACACCGCCATGGAGGAGGCGACCTTCCTGACCCGGTTCGCCCGCATGGTGACCGTGGTGCACCGCCGCGACCAGCTGCGGGCCAGCAAGATCATGCAGGAACGGGCGTTCGCCAACGAGAAGATCCGCTTCGTCTGGGACACCGAGGTGGTCGAGATCCTCGGCGACACCAAGGTGGAGGCGGCCAAGCTGCGCAACGTCAAGACCGGCGAGGAGTCCGAGCTGGCGACCGACGCGGTGTTCGTGGCGATCGGCCACGACCCGCGCACCGAACTGGTCAAGGGCCAGGTCGACCTCGACGAGAACGGCTACATCAAGGTCGCCCACCCGACCACCGCCACCAACGTCGACGGCGTGTTCGCCGCCGGCGACGTCGTCGACCACATCTACCGGCAGGCCGTCACCGCGGCGGGCACCGGCTGCGCGGCGTCTCTCGACTCCGAGCGCTGGCTCGCCACCCACGAGAAGTAAGGGAGCGCATCCGTGAAGGCAGTTACCGACGCCACGTTCGAGGCCGAGGTCCTCAAGAGCGACAAGCCCGTTCTGGTCGACTTCTGGGCCGAGTGGTGCGGCCCGTGCCGGCAGGTCGCGCCCATCCTCCAGGAGATCGCCAACGAGCACGGCGACAAGCTGGAGATCGTCAAGCTCAACATCGACGAGAACCCCGAGGTTCCCCGTGAGGCCGGCGTCCTGCAGATCCCGACGATGAACGTCTACAAGAACGGCGAGGTCGTCAAGCAGATCATCGGCGCCAAGCCGAAGGCCATGCTGCTGCGGGAGCTCGAAGGCATCATCTGAGTACGGCTCGCTGGAAGCCCTCCGTCGCTCGGCGGAGGGCTTCCGCGTTTCTCAGGCCCCATCCGCGTCTGCTCAGGCCCCAGGAGCGCCCAGAAGGCACGCAGGAGGGCTGGAAGGGGCTAGACGGGGCGAAGGGCACGTTCGGGGCTCATGGAGCCCAGGAGGCGTTCCAGGGCGACCTCGACGTCCTCGCGCCAGGACACCGCGGTCTTCAGCTCCAGCCGCAACCGCGGAAAACGCAAATGCGGACGTACAGTTTTAAAACCCACGGACAGCAAATATTCGGCAGGAACGATACAACTCGGTTCCTCCCATTTCAGGTCACCGAAAGCCTCGATCGCCTTCACCCCGCGGCGCGTCAGATCCTTCGCCATCCCCTGGATGAGCATCCGGCCCAGCCCGCCGCCGGAGAATTCGGGCACGATGTGGGCCGTCATCAGCAGCACGGCGTCGGCGCTCACCGGCGAGGTCGGAAAGGCCACCGAGCGCGGGCTGTAAAGCGGCGGGCTGTAAAGCACGAACCCGGCCGGCACCCCGTCGACGTACACGAGCTTCCCGCAGCTGCCCCACTCCAGCAGCGTGCCGGAGATCCAGGCCTCCTTCTCCAGCCCCGGGTCGCCCGTCTTCACCGCCCGCTCGCCGCTGACGGGATCGAGCTCCCAGAAAACGCACTGGCGGCAGCGCCTTGGAAGATCTCCCAAATTGTCCAGGGTGATATTGACCAGCCGACGCGACACCTACGGCCCCAATCGTAGACCCGGAAAAGCGCGGGAAAACCGCGTCCCCAGGTGGCATCGTAGCTCAGTGACACTCCCGCCAGCGGAATTCACCGGTTGCACCGCCCCGTCACGGGCGACATGTCCGACTGGCGTAACCTGGAGTCTCGGATCGATACACCTTAGGAGGTGGGCCGTGACAGAAGAGCAGGATCACGGTCAGACGACGCCCGCGACCCAAGGGTCGCGCATCGACGCCTACGTCGACCGGTACGCGGCACGAGCTACCGGGATGGTCGCCTCCGAGGTCCGAGCTCTCTTCGCCGTCGCGTCGAGGCCCGAGGTGGTCTCGCTCGCCGGCGGCATGCCGTACGTCACGGCGCTTCCCCTCGACATGGTCGGCGAACTGGTCTCGGATCTCGTCACCAGACGCGGGCCTGTCGCGCTCCAGTACGGCTCCGGCCAGGGCGACCCGCACCTGCGCGAGCAGATCTGCGAGGTCATGGCGCTGGAAGGGATTCAGGCCGGCGGGAACGACGTGGTCGTCACCGTCGGCTCACAGCAGGCCCTCGACCTGATCACCCGGATCTTCATCGACCCGGGTGACGTGATCCTGGCGGAAGGGCCCTCCTATGTGGGGGCGCTCGGTACCTTTGCCGCATACGAGGCAAAAGTCGTACACATCGCCATGGACGATCAGGGCATCGTGCCCGAATCCCTCGCCCAGACGATCTACGCCCTGGAAACGGCGGGAGCTCCGATCAAGTTCCTGTACACCATTCCGACCTTCCACAACCCCGGGGGCGTCACGCTCGACACCGAGCGGCGGCAGCAGGTCCTCGAAATCTGCCAGCGCGCCGGGGTGCTCATCGTCGAGGACAACCCGTACGGGCTCCTCGGCTTCGACGGCGAGCCGATGCGCGCGCTGCGCGCCGACAACCCCGACGGGGTGGTCTACCTGGGGTCGTTCTCCAAGACGCTCGCCCCCGGGTTCCGCGTCGGCTGGGCCCTCGCCCCGCACGCCATCCGCGACAAGCTCGTCCTGGCCATGGAGTCGGCCGTGCTGTCGCACTCGTCCTTCACACAGCTGGCCGTCGGGCAGTACCTCGCGACCCAGCCGTGGAAGGAGCAGATCAAGGCGTTCAGGGAGCTCTACCGCGAGCGCCGCGACGCCATGCTCGACGCCCTCGAAGCGCTGATGCCGCCCGGGGTCACCTGGACACGGCCCGCGGGCGGGTTCTTCGTCTGGGCGACACTCCCGGAAGGGCTCGACTCGAAGGCGATATTGCCGCGGGCGGTGGCCGAACGGGTGGCCTTCGTCCCCGGCACCGGGTTCTTCTCCGACGGCAGCGGCGCCCGCAACATGCGGCTGTCGTTCTGCTACCCGGAGCCGGACCGCATCCGCGAAGGCGTCCGCCGCCTGGCAGGCGTCATCGAACAGGAAATGCAACTGCGAGACACGTTCGGCACCGCCTCCACCCGGGACCACATCGGTGTCGACACCCCGGGCCCGGACCTGGCCTGACCGCACCGCGAACGGCCGGCGTCCACGCGGCGCCGGCCGTTCGACGTCCCACGCCGGACGGAACCCCGTCGTACGGCACCGTCCCGTCCCGCCGGTACGGTTGGACGGCGGACGATCAGCGGAGGAGACGAGATGAGCGACCTGAGCCACGTGCTCGTGCTGGCCGGCGGCCTTTCCTACGAGCGTGAGGTATCCCTGCGCTCCGGCCGGCGGGTGAGCGAAGTGCTCAGGGCGACCGGCATCGACGTCGAAGCGCGCGACACCGACGCCTCCCTGGTGCCGTCCATCCTCGCCGACCCGCCCGACGCGGTCTTCGTCACGCTCCACGGCGGCGCGGGCGAGGACGGCGCGATCCGCTCGGTGCTCGAACTCCTCAACGTGCCGTACGTGGGAGCAGGCCCCGACGCCTGCCGGGTCGCCTTCGACAAGCCCACAGCCAAGGCCGTCGTCCGCTCGGTCGGCCTGAACACACCCGCCTCGATCACGCTGCCCAAAGAGACCTTCCACGACCTTGGCGCGACGGCCGTCCTCGGCCGCATCGTCGACCAGCTCGGCCTCCCCCTCTTCGTCAAGCCGGCCCGCGGCGGCTCCGCGCTCGGCGCCTCCATCGTCCGCACCGCCGACGAGCTCCCCGCCGCGATGGTCGGCTGCTTCGCCTACGGCGACACCGCCCTCATCGAGCGGTACGTCGAAGGCATCGAAGTGGCGGTCTCGGTGGTGGACCTCGGCGAAGGCCCCGTCGCCCTCCCCGCCGTGGAGATCGTCCCCGACGAGGGCGTGTACGACTACGCCGCCCGCTACACGGCCGGCCACACCGAGTTCTTCGCCCCCGCCCGCCTCTCCCCCGCCGCGGCGGCGGCCTGCGCCGAGACCGCGGTGACCGCCCACACGGCGCTGGGTCTGCGCGACATCTCCCGCACTGACTTGATCGTCGACGCCTCCGAGACGCCCCACTTCCTCGAGGTGAACGTCGCCCCCGGCATGACGGAGACCTCACTCCTCCCGATGGCCGCCGAAGCAGCGGGCCGAGACCTCGGCGACCTCTGCCGCGCCCTCCTCCAGAACGCCGCCTCCCGCCCCCGCCCCAACCTCGCCTCCCGCTGACCCGGTCGGCGGACTTGGGGGGTGGCGCTCGACGCCGCCCGCGCGTCAGCATGTGGGCCACCGGCCGGCAGCAGGGTCGCGTTCCGCCAGAACGCCGTCGCCCCATCCTCGCGTCCCCTAGTCCGCACCGCCTGTGCTCCACCGGCCGCAGGAACTGCGTTCCGTCAGAAGGCCGCCCCCTCCCCGCGTACCACTGACCCAGAGGTTGGCGCGCCCGACGCCGCCTGTGCTCCGGCGGGTGCGCCACTGGCTACTCAGGACCTTGGGGTTCCGTAAGTAACCTTGGCCTGTGATCGACTCGACCTATCCGAAGAGCTTCGCCAGCGACAACCATGCCGGCGTCCACCCGGCCATCCTCGACGCGATGGCCGGAGCCAACCAGGGCGACGCGCCCGCGTACGGGGGCGACACGTGGACGGCGGCGTTCGAGCAGCGCGTCAAGGAGATATTCGGCCCCCAGGCTGAAGGCTTTCCGGTGATCAACGGCGCGGGCGCGAACATGGTCGGCCTGGGCCTCATGCTCGGCCGCTACGACGCCATCATCTGCCCCGACACCGCCCACATCGCCACCCACGAGACCGGCGCCGCCGAACGCCTTCTCGGTGTGAAGCTCGTGACCGTGCCCACGCCGGACGGCAAGCTCCGCCCCGACGACATCACCTCCCGCCTGTCCGCCCTCGGCGACCCCCACCAGCCGCAGCCCAGCGTCGTCTCCATCTCCCAGACGACCGAACTCGGCACCTGCTACACGCCCCACGAGATCGCCGCCCTCGCCGACACCGCCCACGCGGCCGGCCTGCGCCTCCACATCGACGGTGCCCGGCTGGCCAACGCGGCGGCGTTCCACTCGTGCGGCCTGGACGCCATCACCAGCGCGGCGGGCGTGGACGTCTTCAGCTTCGGCGGCACCAAGAACGGCGCGCTGGCAGCCGAGGCGGTGGTCGTGCTGGATCCGTCGCTCGCCCGGTCGGTCCCGTTCCTGCGCCGCCAGTCCCTTCAGCTCGCGTCGAAGATGCGGTTCATCTCGGCTCAGCTCACCGCCCTCCTCACCGACGACCTGTGGCGCCAGAACGCGTCCCACGCCAACGCGATGGCCCAGCGCCTGGCGGACGGCCTCACCGACATCCCGAACGTCAGCCTCGTCCACCCCGTCGAGTCCAACGCCGTCTTCGCCCAGCTCCCCACCGACGTCGCCGTCACCCTCCAGCGCCGCTACCTCTTCCACTTCTGGGACAAGGCGGCGGGCATCGTCCGATGGATGACCGCCTTCGACACCACCCCGGAACACGTCGATGACTTCCTCGGCGACCTCCGCAAGGCAGCTCTCGGCTGACTCCCCTGTTTCACGTGAAACCTCTGGCTCTCTCGTCCTCCCTTGAAAGCACCGGAACAGGTGTGACGAGAACGATGGAGAGCGCGCCGACCATCTGACCGCTCCCATCCCTCCAACGCGCCACTGCGTTTCACGTGAAACATCTGCCTGCTCGCTGAGAACACGGTCGCCGGTGCCGCCCTCTTCGTTTCACGTGAAACCTCGCCGCATCCCGAGAGCCAGGATTACGCCCACCGAAGTTCGCCAATGCCTCAGCGTCGTCGCGCCCTATGCCGGGCTCGTGGTCGAGTACGGACCTGGCGGGCGTGCTCAGCTACTCCGAGGGTGCAAGTGAGAGGTCGGCGGCGACTAGGGAAGGCGGCATGGGCTCTCCTCTGTCGGGACGGCCGTGCTCAGCGTGTCTCGGGCAGAATGCGCACGCGGTCGTCGAGGTATCGTGCGGCCTCAGCGTCCGGGCCTCGTGTGGGCATGTGCGTGGACGTTCCACGGACGAGCCGGCTGCCGGGTGGCCCTCCCTCGCGCAGGTAGCCCTGGCGAGGGGGAAACGGGTGAGCCAACCAGTGGACGGGTGGCCCTGGCGGGGGTGGGCGGGAGCTTCGCGGGAGTAGAGGGGGTGGCTCCAGCGGGAGCGGACAGGTGAACGCTGCGAGTGGATGGGTAGCCCAGGCGAGCTGGATGCAGGTGGGTCTAGCGAGAGTGGGTGGGTTTTGCCCCTCGCGAAGGTGGATGGGGGGTGGGTCTCGCGAGAGCGACGTCAGGGTGGGTCTCGTCTCGCGGGAGGGCTGGGAGGGTCGGCCTCGCGGGAGGGCTGGGAGGGTCGGCCTCGCGGGAGGGCTGGGAGGGTCGGCCTCGCGGGAGCGACGGGAGGGTCGGCCTCGCGGGAGCGACGGGAGGGTTGGTCTCGCGGGAGGGGTGGGTGGTTTCACGTGAAACGACGCGGGGGTGTTTCACGTGAAACCACGGCGGGAGTCTACTCTTCGAGTTCGCGGATGGCGTTGGCGGCGCTGGGGGCCATGGTGCCGATGATGCGCTCAAGGTCGTCGATGGTGGCGAACTCGACGACGATGCGGCCCTTGCGGCGGCCGAGGTCGACCTTGACCTTGGTCTCGAAGTGGTCGGAAAGGCGGTCCGCGAGGTGGGTGAGGCCGGGGGCCGTCGGCTTGGGAGTCTGGCGCTCGCGGGGTTTGGCGGGGGCGGCCTGGACGGCGCCGAGGGCGACGATTTCCTCTACCGCTCGCACCGACAGCAGTTCGGCGATGATGCGCTTGGATAGCTGGATCATCTCCTCGTGCGTGCTCAGGCCGAGGAGGGCGCGGGCGTGGCCGGCGGAGATGGAGCCGGCCGCGACCTTGAGCTGGACCTCCGGGGGGAGGTTGAGCAGGCGCAAGGTGTTGGTGATGTGTGAGCGGGAGCGGCCGATCTTCTTGGCGAGCTGGTCGTGGGTCGCGTCGAAGTCGTCGAGGAGCTGCTGGTAGGCGGCCGCCTCTTCCAAGGGGTTGAGCTGCTCCCTCTGGAGGTTCTCGATCAGGGCGTCACGGAGCAGGTCGGTGTCACGGGTGTTGCGGACGATCGCGGGGATGTCCTTCAGGCCCACCCTCTTGCAGGCGCGCAGCCTGCGCTCGCCCATGATGAGCTCGTACTGGCCGCCGCCTACCGGGCGCACCACCACGGGTTGCAGGAGGCCGACTTCGCGGATCGACGCGGCCAATTCCTCAAGGCGTTCGTCGTCGAACACTTCACGCGGCTGGCGTGGGTTCGGCACGACCGCGGCGACGGGCACTTCCTTGAAATAGGCTCCGGCGACGGGCTTGGGTCCGGCTTCCGGTGTGGTCGGGCTGCCGGCCGGGGGCATCACGCCCGTACCGTCAACAATGGGGCCGGTCGGGATGAGCGCCCCCAGCCCCTTGCCCAATCCCCGCCGCTGCTGGCTCACTAACGTCTCCTCATCCACCCGGGCCGATTCCGGTCACTTCAGGAGAGGTTACCGCTGCCTGCCCCGGACAGTGTCTCCTCTACACACCGTCCCACCGGATTTACACCACCTTGCCCTGAACACCGGTGCCGCACGCAGCGGTGACCGACCGTTAGACCAGGGCGCGGTGCGCGATCACGGATTCACACCGCCATGCCCTGAACACCGGTGCCGCACGCAGCGGTGACCGACCGTTAGACCAGGGCGCGGTGCGCGATCACGGATTCACACCGCCATGCCCTGAACACCGGT
>NZ_JBFAOH010000008.1:0-55264 GCF_040675175.1 Nonomuraea sp. NPDC049649 | reverse complement strand
CGGTGCCGCACGCAGCGGTGACCGGCCGTTAGACCAGGGCGCGGTGCGCGATTTCGCGGGCGGCGTCCATGTAGGCCATCGCGCCGCTGGAGCCCGGGTCGTACGTCATGACCGACTGCCCGTAGCTGGGCGCCTCCGAAAGGCGGACGCTGCGCGGGATGACGGTCTTGAGCACGGTGTCGCCGAAGTGGGCCCGGACCTCCTCCGCCACCTGCGACGCGAGCCGGGTGCGGCCGTCGTACATGGTGAGGACGATCGTGGAGAGCCGGAGCGTCGGGTTGAGGTGGGCCTTGATGAGGTCGATGTTCCTGAGGAGCTGGCCGAGGCCTTCCAGCGCGTAGTACTCGCACTGGATCGGGATCATGACCTCGTCGGCCGCCACCAGGGCGTTGACCGTGAGCAGGCCGAGCGACGGCGGGCAGTCGATGATGATGTAGTCGAAGTCGACCGCGTCGTAGGCGGCCAGCGCCCGGCGGAGGCGGGCTTCCCGGGCCACCAGGGAGACGAGCTCGATCTCGGCGCCGGCCAGGTCGATGGTGGCGGGGGCGCAGTAGAGGTTCGGCATGTCGGGGACCTGCTTGACGATCTCGGCCATCGGCAGGTCGTCGACCAGCACCTGGTAGACGTCCGGAACGTCGCCGCGGTGCTCGGTGGCCAGCGCGGTGGACGCGTTGCCCTGCGGGTCCAGGTCGACCACCAGCACCCGCTCCCCCTTCATGGAGAGCGCCGCCGCGATGTTCACCGACGTGGTGGTCTTGCCGACGCCACCCTTCTGGTTGGCCACCGCGATCACGCGGGTCTTGGGCGGCTTGGGCCAGGCGTCGTTCAGGTCGCCGGGGACGTCACCCGTCTGAAGCGGTGGCTGCGCAGCCGGTGTTTCACGTGAAACCACTGAGTTGAGCGCCTCTCGTACCAACGGCGAATCACCTGGGTTCAGGGGGGTCTGGGTCACGATGGCCATCCTTTCAACCCGTGGCGTACCGGTGACGGGGGTTCGCTGTCGCGACCTGCCCGTTTCGGGCCAGCCAACCCCCCTGGGATTCTCGGGCGGAGGCCTGTCGGGCCAGCCGAGACCGCTCTGCGCGACTGGCATGCCGTCACCTCCTCCGTCGCCGCCTTTTCTGCTCCGGCGCGCGACCAGCTACGACCCGCACCAGTGTTGCAGGCGGCTCGACCTTACCGCGCCCCACGGTCACAAGCTCGGCCGTACGGGCGCCGACGGCCTTGAGTCGCGCCTCGGCCTCGGCGAGCTCTTCGGCGGCCCGCTCCCCCTTCATGGCGAACAGCTCGCCGCCCTCGCGGAGCAGCGGCATCGCCCAGGTGAGCAGCCGGTCGAGCGGCGCGACGGCCCGGGCGCTGGCGACGTCGAACACGCGCTTGCCCTTCAGCTCCTCGGCGCGGCCGCGCAGCACCTCGACGTTGTCGAGCTTGAGCTCCGCGACGCACTCCTCCAGGAAGACCGTACGGCGGAGCAGCGGTTCCAGCAGGGTGATGGTGAGATCCGGCCGGACGATCGCCAGCACCAGCCCGGGCAGTCCGGCCCCGGAGCCGATGTCGACCAGGTGGACGTCCCGCGGCACGGCCTCGGCGACGACCGCGCAGTTGAGCAGGTGACGGTCCCAGATCCGCGGCACCTCGCGCGGGCCGAGCAGGCCGCGCACCACCCCCGGACCGGCGAGCAGTCCGGCGAACTGCCGGGCCTGATCCCAGGCTTCGCCCGCGAACACCTCCCGCGCGATGTCCGGCGGAGGCGGCAGTTCGTCGCTCACTACTTGGGGACCCTTTCTCACGGGTGACGGTTTCTAGGCTAGGCGGGCGGACCAGGACTGAAGACTATCGGCCCCGCGTGAACAGCACCTCAGAGCGCGCCGCGCCGACTTTTCCACAATGCGGAAGTGCAGATGGGCGTGGGTGCTGTGGATAAAGCTGTGGATAAAAGCGCGCTCGTTCGTACGGGAGAAAACGCCGGGAACGCGACCGGCCGCCGGGCCCGAAGGCGCCGGCGGCCGGGAGGTCTGGGAGGTGGTCAGGCGGGCATGACCACGACGTAGCGGTTGGGCTCCTCGCCTTCGGACTCGCTGACGAGGCCGGCGGCTGCCACCGCATCGTGAACGATCTTGCGCTCGAAGGGGGTCATCGGCTCCAGCGCCCGGGGTTCGCCGCGCTCCTGCACCTCGCTGGCGACCTCGGCACCCAGCTTGGTGAGCTCGGTGCGGCGGCGCTCCCGGTAGCCGGCGATGTCGAGCATGAGGCGCGACCGCTCCCCCGTCTGCCTGTGGACGGCCAGGCGGGTGAGCTCCTGGAGGGCTTCCAGCACCTCGCCGTGCGGGCCGACCAGCTCGGTGCTCTTGATGCCGACGACGGAGACCAGGGCGCGGTCGCCCTCGACGTCCATGTCGATATCGCCGTCGATGTCGGCGATGTCGAGAAGGCCTTCGATGTAGTCGGCCGCGATCTCGCCCTCCTGCTCCAGCGCGCTGAGATCAGGAGCCTTGTCCTGCTCGGCCTCGGTCATGGCCGGCCTCTCCTTCGTGTTCACTACTTCTTGCTGCCGGTGCGCTTGCTGCGGCTCTGGCGGACGGGCTGGTTCCTGACGATCTTAGGCTGCGGAGGCGGGGCGGGGGCCTCTTCTTCCGGAGTCGTCCCGCGCACCCGCTGAACCAGCGTCGGCTTGGGCTTGACCGGGATGACGTTGCCCTTGGCGTCGAACTGCGGCGCCGGGTGCCGGCTGTAGAACCAGTGCTGCTGGCCGAGCGTCCACAGGTTGGTGGTCACCCAGTAGAGGATCAGGCCGAGCGGGAAGTTCAGGCTGAAGAACGCGAACAGCGGCGAGATCCACATGAGGATCTTCTGCTGCTGGGCCATCGGGTTGTCGGGCATCTGCGCCATCGAGCGGGTGACGCTCTGCCGGACGGTGAGGAACGTGGTCAGCGAGCTGAGCGCGACGAAGACGCCCATCACGACCCGGGTCTGGATCGGGTTCGCGTTGAGCGCCACCATGTCCGCCTCGGACATGAAGAAGTAGGCGGGCAGCGGCGCGCCGAAGATGTGGGCCGCGCCGGCGCTGTCGACCAGTTCCTGCGTCATGCCGAACTTCGGCTGGCCGCTGGCCATCGCGTTCAGCACGGTGAACATGCCGATGAAGATCGGGAACTGCGCCAGGACGGGGAGGCAGCCGCCGAGGGGGTTCGCGCCCGCCCCCTGGTAGAGCGCCATGACCTCCTGGTTCATCCGCTGTTTGTCGTTCTTGTAACGCTTGCGGATCTCGGCGACCTTGGGGGCGAGTTCCTGCATCTTCTTCGACGAGCGCATCTGCTTGAGGAAGAGCGGGAAGATGCAGATCCTCATCAGCACGGTCAGCGTGATGATGGTCAACGCCCACGTCAGACCACTGTCCGGGTTCAGGAAGGTGGCGTATCCCGTATGGATCCAGGTGATGACGAAGGCTACGGCTTCATAGAGCCAGTTCAGCCAGGACAGCTCCACCGAGCTATCTCCCTTGCAATTCGTGAGACCGAACCGGGCGTGGGGGCACCGGGTCAATACCTCCGGGGTGGAATGGGTGGCACCGCCCGATGCGCCGGACAGTCAACCATGTGCCGCGCAGTGCCCCGTGTACGGCGATCGCCTCCAGCCCGTACGCGCTGCACGACGGGTAGAAGCGGCAGCGTGGACCGAGCATGGGGCTGATGAACGCCCGGTAGAACCGGATGGGGACGATCAGCACCCGAGCGGCGAGGCTCGGCGTCCCTTGCGGTTGCTCCGTCATCTCTGCCTATCCGTCGCGGACTCGTGCCGCCTGAGCACTCGGTCCAGGGTGGAGTCGAGCTCGGCGGCGAGGTGCTCGTATCGCGCTGACGCGGCCGGGGGGTTGGCGCGTACCACAAGCAGGCTACCTCTCGGAAGCCGGTCTAGACGCTCGCGCATCAGGTGTCGAAGCCGCCGCTTGACCTTGTTGCGCACGACCGCGCCTCCCACGGCCCGGCTCACCACGAAGCCCACCAGAGGCGTCTCTTCCCCGGAAACGGCGAAATGCACCACCAGAGTGGGGCGTCCGGCGCGTTTACCGCGCCTGATCGCCTTCTGGAAGTCTTCGCCCCGCCGCATGCGGGATTGCCGGGAAAGCACGGATACGCCTATCGCCCGCCGGCGGAGGTCGCCGGCGGGCGGAAGGTCGGGCGCGGAACGCTCAGGCCGACAGCTTCTCGCGACCCTTGCGGCGGCGGGCGGCGAGGATGGCACGACCGGCCCGGGTGCGCATCCGCAGCCGGAAGCCGTGGGTCTTCGCGCGGCGACGGTTGTTCGGCTGGAAAGTACGCTTGCTCACGAGTGGGCTCCAGGCTTGAAGGTGCGCACGAGGCGCTGAACACACAGGGCTGGCTTGTCGTGGCGCGAGGGCACGCGAAATAGCCGACGCGTGACAAGCCGACCGTCGTACGTTACGGGTCAGAGGCGCCCGAGGTCAAACCGGAGACCGTCATCCACGAATCCACAGGCCGGTTTTCCACCGGTCGCACGCGTCCACATGTTGTGCACTCAGGTACCACTAGGCTGTGGACAACGCCTTGAACCCGGCTGTGCACATAGATACTGTCGGCCCTTCCAGACCCGCTAGAAGGCTGTGTACAACCTGTGGATCTTCTGTGGAGGCCGCGGGTGTTCCGCTCAGGCGCGAGGCTGTGGACGACAGGGTTGCCCGCGACGTGGCGACCCTCTGTTTGTGGATAACTATCGCGGGGGGCCGCGAGAAGGAAGGAGGGGGAGTCGCGCGATGACCAATGTCGACCTCGGCGCGGTATGGGCCAGGGCTTTGGGCAACTTTCTCAACGAGAACGTGCCCATTCAGCAGCGCACCTGGCTCGGGATGGTGCGCCCCATCGCCCTCGCGGACGACACGATCGTGCTCGGCGTCCCCAACGACTTCCTGAAGGACCTCATCGAGGGCAAGCTGCGCCCGCTGGTGACCCACGCGCTCTCCCAGGAGCTGGGCCGCGCCATGCGGCTGGCCGTGATGATCGACACCACCGCCCCCGAGCAGCCCAAGCAGGACCACAATCCCCAGCCTGGGGGTAACGGTTATCCCCAGGGTGGGGATGCCCAGCCGCGTTTTCCACAGGGCACGAATCCCCAGCATTTCCAGGCTTCCGAGCCGCCGCAGTTCTACTCTCCGCAGTCGGAGCCGGGCCAGCCGTCCACCGATTATCCACAGCCTTCGTTCACCTTCGACCAGGGCTCGTTCGACCAGGCTCCCTCGTACACACCCCCTGTGGAGAAGGCGCCGGAACCGGCGCCGAACCGGTGGGAGGCCAAGAGCA
Organism: Nonomuraea sp. NPDC049649; assembly: GCF_040675175.1. Lineage (NCBI taxonomy): Bacteria > Bacillati > Actinomycetota > Actinomycetes > Streptosporangiales > Streptosporangiaceae > Nonomuraea > Nonomuraea sp. NPDC049649. The sequence continues at coordinate 49,949 of NZ_JBFAOH010000008.1, read as the reverse complement.
GCAAGCCCAGCGAGCCGGCCCGGCTGAACCAGAAGTACACGTTCGAGACCTTTGTCATCGGGGCCAGCAACCGGTTCGCGCACGCCGCCGCCGTGGCCGTCGCCGAGTCGCCCGCCAAGGCGTACAACCCGCTGTTCATCTACGGAGACTCGGGGCTGGGGAAGACGCACCTGCTCCACGCGATCGGGCATTACGCGCAGAGCCTGTACGACGGCGCCCGGGTGCGGTACGTGAGCTCCGAGGAGTTCACCAACGACTTCATCAACAGCATCCGCGACCACAAGGCCGACGGTTTCCGGGGCCGCTACCGCGCGATCGACATCCTGCTTGTGGACGACATCCAGTTCCTGGAGGGCAAGGAGCAGACGCAGGAGGAGTTCTTCCACACCTTCAACACGCTCCACAACGCCAACAAGCAGATCGTGATCTCCAGTGACCGGGCGCCGAAGCAGCTGATCACGCTGGAGGACCGGCTGCGCAACCGGTTCGAGTGGGGCCTGATCACCGACGTGCAGCCGCCCGAGCTGGAGACGCGGATCGCGATTCTGCGGAAGAAGGCCATACAGGAGGGCCTGGCGGCGCCGCCCGAGGTGCTGGAGTACATCGCCAGCCGGATCTCCACCAACATCCGCGAGCTGGAGGGGGCGCTGATCAGGGTCACCGCGTTCGCCAGCCTCAACCGGCAGGGTGTGGATCTCCAGCTGGCCGAGGTGGTGCTGAAGGATCTGATCACCTCCGAGTCGGGGCCGGAGATCACGATCGCGACGATCATGGCGAAGACGGCGGAGTACTTCGGCATCAGCGTCGACGACCTGTGCGGCAGCTCGCGCAGCAGGGCGCTGGTGAACGCGCGGCAGATCGCGATGTACCTGGCGCGGGAGCTGACGGAGCTGTCGCTGCCGAAGATCGGGCAGCAGTTCGGCGGCCGTGACCACACGACCGTGATGCACGCCGAGCGCAAGATCCGGTCGCTCATCGCGGAGCGCCGCTCGATGTACAACCAGGTCAATGAGCTGACAATGCGGATCAAGCAGACGTCCCGTGGATCTTGACCGTCATACACAGCCTGTGGATAACACTGTGGACCAGGGAAAACGCGCTGAGAGCCCGTTCGTACGCCCGTCTATGCCCCGAAATCTTCCGCACAAGGCCTGGGGATAACCATGGGGACATCCTGTAGAGAACCTGGGGACGACCGGTGGATGACTTGGGGACGCCCTGTGAACAGTCTCCGAGAGGCGAGAAGAACACACGTTTACCCCGTGGATAACCGGTGGAAACCCGGTGGATGACCGGTGGACGAAGACCCCATGATCTGGGGACGGCCTGTGGGTGAAGATGCTCCGTCCCCAGGCGGCGAAGTTACCCCCAGGCGTCACCCACACCCCCGGTGGATGAAAATCGGGGGGCTGAGCTGCGAAGACGCCGGTTGTCCACAGTATCCACCGCCCCTACTGTGATGACTCCACCTATCTCTTAAGAAGAAACTCAAGACCCATAGAGGGGTTCTCTCGGTCCGCGCGTGCGGGAGGCGAGACACTTGCAAAGCAACGACGAACCAGGAGGCTGATCACCGTGATGTTCCGAATCGAGCGAGACGTCCTCGCTGAGGCGGTGGCATGGACGGCGCGCAGTCTCCCCGCCCGTCCGTCCGTGCCCGTCCTGGCCGGCATGCGCCTGGAGGTGACCGAGGAGCAGCAGCTGAAGCTGTCCGGCTTCGACTACGAGGTCTCGGCGGAGGTGACGCTCGAACTCCACACCGGTGAGCCCGGCGTCGTCCTGGTCTCGGGCAAGCTGCTCGCCGAGATCACCCGCTCGCTCCCCGCACAGCCTGTGGACTTCGTGGTGGAGGGCGCCAAGGCGGTCGTGACGTGCGGCAGCGCCCGGTTCACCCTCCTCACCATGCCTGTGGAGGACTACCCGACGCTCCCCGACATGCCGCCCGCGGCCGGGCGGGTGGGCAGCGACGTCTTCGCCTCCGCCGTCAGCCAGGTGGCCGTCGCCGCCGGGCGCGACGACACGCTGCCGATGCTCACCGGTGTGCGGATGGAGATCGACGGCGACACCGTCACCCTGGCCGCGACCGACCGCTACCGCCTGGCCGTGCGCGAGCTGAAGTGGCAGCCGGGCCAGCCCGACTTCTCCGCCGTCGCGATGATCCCCGGCAAGACCCTGGCCGACACGGCCAAGGCCCTGGGGGCGACCGGCGCCGAGGTGGAGATCGCGCTCAGCTCGGCGGGCGGCACCGGCGAGGGCATGATCGGCTTCTCCAGCGCGGGCCGGCGCACCACCACGCGCCTGCTCGACCCCGAGTTCCCCAAGTACCGCTCGCTGCTGCCGACCGAGTTCTCCGCCCGCGCCGACTTGTCCACAGGCCCGTTCGTGGAGGCGGTCAAGCGGGTGGCCCTGGTCGCCGAGCGCAACACCCCGGTCCGGCTGGCGTTCCGGAGCGGCGAGGTCGTGCTGGAGGCCGGCAGCGGCGACGAGGCCCAGGCCGTCGAGGCGCTGCCTGTGGACTACGAGGGCGAGGAGATGAACATCGCCTTCAACCACCAGTTCCTGCTGGAAGGGCTGGGCGCCATCGACTCCGACGTGGCCCGCCTGCAGATGACCACCTCGACCAAGCCCGCCATCCTCACCGGCGGCAAGCCTGTGGACGAAGACGGCACTCCCGACTACCGCTACCTGATCATGCCCATCCGCCTGTCAAGCTGAATAATCAGGACGGAATCATCAAAGCCCGACCAGGGGGTAGGTGGCGCAGCATGCAGATCGGCATGGTGGGACTCGGCAGGATGGGCGGCAACATGGCCGAGCGGCTGCGCCGCGGCGGTCACGACGTGGTCGGATTCGACCGCGACCCCTCGGCCAGCGACGTCGCAAGCCTGAAGGAGCTGGTCGAAAGGCTGCGAGCACCCCGCGTGGTCTGGGTGATGGTGCCCGCCGGCGCGCCCACGCAGCAGGTGGTCGACGACCTCGGCGAGCTGCTGTCCGAAGGCGACCTGGTCGTCGACGGCGGCAACGCGCACTATGTGGACGACCAGCGGCACGCCGAGGAACTGGCGCGCAAGGGCGTCGGCTTCGTCGACTGCGGCGTCAGCGGCGGCGTCTGGGGGCTGGACAACGGCTACGCGCTCATGTGCGGCGGCGAGAAGGCCCACGTCGAACGGCTCATGCCGATCTTCGAGACGCTCAAGCCCGAGGGCGAGGACGGCTTCGTGCACGCCGGCGACGTGGGCGCCGGCCACTTCGCGAAGATGGTCCACAACGGCATCGAGTACGGCATGATGCAGGCCTTCGCCGAAGGCTGGGAGCTGCTCGAGGCCTCCGACGTCGTCAAGGACGTGCGGGGCTGCTTCAGCAGCTGGCGCACCGGCACCGTGATCCGCTCCTGGCTGCTCGACCTGATGGTGCGGGCGCTCGACGACGACGAGCACCTGGAGCACCTGCGCGGTTACGCACAGGACTCCGGCGAGGGCCGGTGGACGGTGCAGGCGGCCGTCGACCACCAGGTGCCGCTGCCGGTGATCACCGCCGCGCTGTTCGCCCGGTTCTCCTCCCGGCAGGACGACTCCCCGGCGATGAAGGTGGTGGCCGCGCTGCGCAACCAGTTCGGCGGCCACGAGATCACCTCCACCGAGGGCTCGACGGCCAAGGGCGTCGACTCGCCGGGCGCGGACGTGCTGCCCCCGCCCCGCGACGGCGAGCGGTCGTGAGTTTTCCACAGGCTGTGCGCCGGTGACCGCAGCGGTCGGCGGGGCGGGCTAACCTTCGTGACGTGCATGTCGCCCACCTTTCGCTGACCGACTTCCGGTCCTACGAGTCTGTGGAGCTCGGCCTGGAGCCGGGCGCCACGGCCCTCGTGGGCCCCAACGGCCAGGGCAAGACCAACCTGGTCGAGGCGCTCGGCTACGTGGCGACCCACTCCAGTCACCGGGTGGCGAGCGACGCGCCGCTGGTGCGCCACGGCGCCTCGCGGGCCGTCGTCCGCTGCGCCGTCCAGAGAGGCGACCGGCGCGCCCTGGTGGAGCTGGAGATCAACCCGGGCCGGGCCAACCGCGCCCGGCTCAACCGCTCCCCCGTCCCCCGCGCCCGCGACGTCGTCGGGCTGCTGCGCACGGTCCTGTTCGCCCCGGAAGACCTCGCCATGATCAAGGGCGACCCGTCGGAGCGCCGCCGCTTCCTCGACGACCTGCTGGTCTCGCGGGCGCCCCGGTTCGCGGGTGTACGAGCCGACTACGACCGGGTGCTGAAGCAGCGCGGCGCGCTCCTGCGTACGGCCGCGCAGGCCCGCAGAGGCGCCAGGCGGGGCCGCAGAGCCGAGAGCGAGGCCGCGTTCGCCGCGGCGGGCGCCGGCGACGTGCTGAGCACCCTGGAGGTGTGGGACGCCCAGCTGGCCCGCCACGGCGCCGAGTTGCTGCGCGGCCGCCTGGAGCTGATCGAGGAGCTCCGCCCGCTGGTCGCCGGGGCGTACGCCGCGCTGGCTCCGTCGAGCGGCGCCGCGACGCTGAGTTATCGCAGCACGTTGTCCACAGGTGTGGATGACGCGGAGGGTGAAACCCCCGGTAGGAGCGGATCTTCCGATGCGCAGACGTTATCCACAGACCTGGGGATAACTCTCGAAGAGCGGTTCCGCGAGCGGCTGCTTGAGGTGCGTCCCGCCGAGCTCGAACGCGGTGTGACGCTCGCCGGCCCGCACCGCGACGACCTCGTCCTCAGCCTCGGCGAGCTGCCCGCGCGGGGCTACGCCAGCCACGGCGAGTCCTGGTCGTTCGCGCTCGCCCTGCGGCTGGCCGCCTACGACCTGCTGCGCGCCGACGGCGACGACCCGGTGCTGATCCTCGACGACGTCTTCGCCGAGCTCGACACCCAGCGCCGGCGCCGCCTCGCCGAGATCGTCGCCCCGGCCGAGCAGGTGCTCATCACCGCGGCTGTGGACGACGACGTGCCGCCCGAGCTGTCCGGAGCCAGGTTCCGAGTCGCCGAAGGGAGCGTGAGCCGTGTCAGCTGATCACCCTGCCGATCACACCGCGAACCACGACGCCAACGCCAGGGGCGCCGCCCTGGCCAGGGAGAAGCTCGCCCAGGCCAAGGCCGACGCGGCCAGGCGGGGCCGGCTGCCGCGCGAGCCCCGGCGCAGGGCGTCCGGCCCGCGCCGGGAGGCCGGCGACCCGCAGCTGTTCGGCCAGGCCATCGCCGACCTGCTGGCGGCCCGGGGCTGGGAGCAGTCCGCGGCCGTGGGCGGGGTGTTCGGCCGCTGGGCCGACATCGTCGGTCCCGACCTGGCCGCCCACACCAAGCCCGAGTCGTTCACCGACGGCGAGGTGCTGGTCGTGGCCGACTCCACGGCCTGGGCCACGCAGGTCAGGCTGCTCGCGCGCACCCTCGTACGACGGCTCAACGAGGAGCTCGGCGACAACACCGTGACCCGGGTGAAGGTCCGCGGCCCGATGAATGCGCCGCGGCCGGCGGGCGGGTTGCGGGTGACCGGAAGCCGGGGGCCGCGCGACACCTACGGCTAGTTTCGCCCGCCGAGATCCACAGCAGGCGGGGCTCACGCTGCTGGGCGATCAGAGGGCTCACAGACGCGCTGACCCCCCCAACGCAAGGGGGGATGTTCATCCGGGGGGAAAACGGGCCAGAGAGCATCACAGGCGCGTTCAATGCCACCTTCGGCCGCCGAACCCGGTAGAATGAAAGCGGATTCCGGACACGTCCGCTTGCGTGTCACCCCGGCAGGCAAGCCGACTCCCCTGGGTGACCGCGCATCGGGGCACTCACGACGGTGACGGGCACGGCAGGGGCAGCTTTTCTCATTCCAGGTCCCCGCCGCGTGTCCGCGGCAGGAGGATTACGCAGTTGTCCTACGACGCTAGCTCAATCACCGTACTCGAGGGGCTTGAGGCAGTCCGCAAGCGCCCGGGTATGTATATCGGTTCGACCGGCGAGCGCGGCCTGCACCACCTCGTCCAGGAGATCGTCGACAACGCGGTCGACGAGGCCCTCGCCGGCTACGCCGACAAGATCGAAGTCACGCTGCTCGCCGACAACGGCGTACGGGTGGTCGACAACGGCCGTGGTATCCCGACCGGCATACACCCGGCGGAGAACCGCTCGGCGGTCGAGGTCGTGCTGACGACCCTGCACGCCGGCGGCAAGTTCGACAGCCAGGCCTACGCCGTCTCCGGCGGTCTGCACGGCGTCGGCTCGGCCGTCGTCAACGCGCTCTCCACCCGCATGGAGGTGGAGATCAAGCAGAACGGCTACTACTGGCGCATCAACTTCGACAAGTCGAAGCCGACCGCTCCCCTGACCAGGGGCGAGCCGACCGACGAGACCGGCACCAGCGTCACGTTCTGGCCCGACCCGGAGATCTTCGAGACCACCACGTGGAACTTCGAGACGCTCTCGCGCCGGTTCCAGGAGATGGCCTTCCTCAACAAGGGCCTGTCGATCACCTTCGTCGACGAGCGGCCCGACTACATCAACGGCGAGCCGCACCGCGTCGAGTACCACTACGAGGGCGGCCTGGCCGACTTCGTCAAGCACCTCAACGACAAGAAGGAGCCGGCGCACGCGTCGATCATCTCCTTCGAGACCGAGGGCGACGGCATAGCGGTCGAGATCGCGATGCAGTGGAACAACTCCTACGCGGAGTCGGTCTACACCTTCGCCAACACGATCAACACCGCCGAGGGCGGCACCCACGAGGAGGGCTTCCGCGCCGCGCTGACGTCCATCGTCAACCGCTACGCGCGCGAGCAGAAGTTCCTCAAGGAGGGCAAGGACGAGAACCTGTCGGGTGAGGACGTCCGCGAGGGCCTGACCGCGATCATCTCGGTCAAGCTGTCCGACCCGCAGTTCGAGGGCCAGACGAAGACCAAGCTCGGCAACACCGAGGCCAAGTCGTTCGTGCAGAAGGCCTGCAACGACCACCTGCGCGACTGGTTCGAGCGCAACCCGGGCGAGGCCAAGGACATCATCAACAAGTGCCTCCAGGCCTCGCGCGCCCGGATGGCCGCCCGTCAGGCCCGCGACCTGACGCGCCGCAAGTCGCTGCTGGAGTCCGGCAGCGGGCTGCCCGGCAAGCTGGCCGACTGCCAGTGGAACGACCCGGAGAAGTGCGAGCTGTTCATCGTCGAGGGCGACTCGGCGGGCGGCTCGGCCAAGGGTGGCCGCGACTCGCGCTACCAGGCGATCCTGCCCATCCGCGGCAAGATCCTCAACGTCGAGAAGGCGCGGATCGACAAGGTCCTGAAGAACAACGAGGTTCAGGCGCTCATCACCGCGCTCGGCACCGGCGTGCACGACGACTTCGACATCGCCAGGCTGCGCTACCACAAGGTCATCCTGATGGCCGACGCCGACGTCGACGGGCAGCACATCAACACCCTGCTGCTGACGCTGCTGTTCAGGTTCATGCGGCCGCTCATCGAGGCGGGCCACGTCTACCTGTCCTGCCCGCCGCTCTACAAGATCAAGTGGGACCGCAAGGGCGAGGACGCCTCGTACGCCTACTCCGACGCCGAGCGCGACGCCGTCATCCAGGCGGGCATAGAGGCCGGCAAGCCCGACCCGCGCCCGCGCGACAACGTCCAGCGGTTCAAGGGTCTCGGCGAGATGAACGCCGCCCAGCTCTGGGAGACCACGATGAACCCCGAGACCCGGCTGCTGCGCCTGGTCACCCTCGACGACGCCGCCCAGGCCGACGACCTGTTCAGCGTGCTCATGGGCGAGGACGTGGAGGCGCGCCGCGACTTCATCATCCGCAACGCGCGCGACGTCCGCTTCCTCGACGTCTGAGCGGCCTAGTCGCATCACGAAAAAGGACCACAACCTGTGACGGAAGTGAACACCACTCCCCCGGCTGATCGCATCGAACCGGTGGACATCCAGTCCGAGATGCAGCGCAGCTACATGGACTACGCGATGTCCGTCATCGTGTCCAGAGCGCTGCCGGACGTGCGCGACGGGCTCAAACCGGTGCACCGCCGGGTGCTGTACGCCATGTACGACGGCGGCTACCGTCCCGACCGCGGCTACTTCAAGTGCGCCCGCGTCGTCGGCGACGTGATGGGCACCTACCACCCGCACGGCGACACCTCGATCTACGACGCGCTCGTCCGGCTCGCCCAGCACTGGTCGCTGCGCTACCCGCTGGTCGACGGGCAGGGCAACTTCGGCTCCCCGGGCAACGACCCGGCGGCGGCGATGCGCTACACCGAGTGCAAGCTCGCGCCCATCGCCATGGAGATGCTGCGCGACATCGACAAGGAGACCGTCGACTTCCGGCCCAACTACGACGGCAAGTCGCAGGAGCCGGACGTCCTGCCGGCGCGGTTCCCGCAGCTGCTGGTCAACGGCTCCGGCGGCATCGCGGTCGGCATGGCCACCAACATCCCGCCGCACAACCTGCGCGAGGTCGCCGCCGCCGTCAAGTGGTGCCTCGACAACCCCGAGGCCACCGACGAAGAGCTGCTCGAAGCCTCGATGAAGCTCGTCAAGGGGCCCGACTTCCCCACCGCGGCGCTGATCGTCGGCCGCCGCGGCATCGAGGACGCCTACCGCACGGGCCGCGGCTCGATCACCATGCGGGCCGTGGTCGAGGTCGAGGAGGACAACAAGGGCCGGCAGGCGCTCGTCGTCACCGAGCTGCCCTACCAGGTCAACCCCGACAACCTCGCCCTCAAGATCGCCGAGCTGGTCCGCGAGGGCAAGCTGACCGGCATCGCCGACGTCCGCGACGAGAGCTCCTCCCGAGTCGGGCAGCGGCTCGTGATCGTGCTCAAGCGCGACGCGGTCGCCAAGGTCGTGCTCAACAACCTCTACAAGCACACCCAGCTGCAGGACACCTTCGGCGCCAACATGCTGGCCCTGGTCGACGGCGTGCCGCGCACGCTCCGGCTCGACCAGTTCATCCGCCACTACGTGGCCCACCAGATCGAGGTCATCGTCCGCCGTACGCGCTACCTGCTGCGCAAGGCGGAGGAGCGCGCGCACATCCTGCGCGCGCTGCTGAAGGCGCTCGACCGGCTCGACGAGGTCATCGCGCTCATCCGGGCGTCGGAGTCCGCCTCCCACGCCCAGCAGGGCCTGATGGGGCTGCTGGAGATCGACGAGGTCCAGGCGCAGGCCATCCTCGACATGCAGCTCCGCAAGCTCGCCGCCCTGGAGCGCCAGGCGATCCAGGACGAGTACGATCACCTGATGGCGCAGATCGCCGAGTACAACGCGATCCTCGCCAGCGAGGCCCGCCAGCGGGAGATCGTCGGCGAGGAGCTGGGCGAGCTCGTCGCGCGCTACGGCGACGACCGCCGCACCGAGATCATCGCGCACGACGGCGACATGTCCATCGAGGACCTCATCGCCGAAGAGGACATCGTCGTCACCATCACCCGGGGCGGCTACGCCAAGCGCACCAAGACCGACCTCTACCGCGCGCAGAAGCGCGGCGGCAAGGGCGTGCGCGGCGCGCAGCTGCGCCAGGACGACATCGTCGACCACTTCTTCGTCACCACGACCCACCACTGGCTGCTGTTCTTCACCAACAAGGGCAGGGTCTACCGGGTCAAGGCGTACGAACTGCCCGACGCGGGGCGCGACGCCCGCGGCATGCACCTGGCCAACCTGCTGGCCATGCAGCCCGACGAGACGGTCATGGAGGTCCTCTACCTGCGTGACTACGACGCCGCCCCCTACCTCGTGCTCGCCACCCGCAGCGGCCTGGTGAAGAAGACGCGGCTGTCGGAGTACGACTCCCCCAGGTCCGGCGGCCTCATCGCCATCAACCTGCGCGAGGACGACGAGGTCATCGGCGCCCGCCTGATCTCCGAGGACGACGATCTGCTGCTCGTCTCCCGCAACGCGCAGTCGATCCGGTTCACCGCCTCCGACGAGGCGCTGCGGCCGATGGGGCGCGCCACCAGCGGCGTCATCGGCATGCGTTTCCTCGAAGGCGACGAACTCCTGGCCATGAACAGGATCTCGGACGGTCAAGACGTGCTTATCGCCACGGAGGCTGGGTACGCGAAACGCACACCCGTCGAGCACTACCCGGTGCAAGGACGTGGCGGAAAGGGCGTGCTCACTGCAAAAATCGTGAGCTCTCGTGGCAAGCTAATCGGAGCCGTCATGGTCAACCCGGAGGACGAGGTCTTCGCGATCACATCCGCAGGCGGGGTGATCAGGACGAGTGCCGGCGAGATCAAGCAGTCCGGCCGCCAGACCATGGGAGTCCGATTGATGAATCTCGCCGAAGGCGACAGCGTGGTGGCCCTCGCCCGGAACGCCGAGTCGATGGAGACTTCGGTGGAGAGTGAAGAAGACGGGGGAGGAGAGTAATAGATGAGCGCCCAGGGTGGCGCCGCCAGGACCCAGGCGGCCCGGGACAACGGCCAGAAAAAGCCGGACAAGACTCCTGACAGGGAGGGCTACAAGGCCCGCGAGGAGGAGGGCAACCCGACCCAACCGGCACGACAGCCGGACGGACAGCAGCCCCGGCCCCAGACCGCGGGCCCGGCGCCCACGGCTCCCGCACGGGCCCCCGGCCCGCCGGAGCACGACAACGACACCACACGCCTCAGCCGGTCGCTCGCGACCGAGGCTCCCCCGCCGGCCGTCGAGCTGAGCGGCAAGAAGAAGTCGTCGGGCGGAGGCGCGCGCCTCCCCCGCAAGGCCCACCTGGTGCTGCGCCGCATCGAGCCGTGGTCGGCCATGAAGTTCAGCTTCGTGGTGTCCCTGGTCTGCTTCGTGGTGCTCTTCGTCGCGGTCGCCGTCCTGTACGGAGTGCTGTCGGCCCTGGGCGTCTTCGACTCGATCGTGGGCCTGGTCAACCAGCTGAGCCAGGGCGAGCAGGGCGAGGGGGCGCTCCAGATCGACATCGCCTCCTGGTTCGAGCCGATGCGCATCCTGGGCTACACGGCTCTCATCGGCGCTGTGAACGTCGTTCTCATCACCGCCCTCGCCACCCTCGGCGCCGTCATCTACAACGTCTCCAGCGACCTTGTGGGCGGCGTGGAGGTGACCTTCAGCGAGGCCGAGTAAACCTTTCCGCGCGGGCTCGCGCCGTCTCCCGGACGGCGCGAGCAGCGTGCGGGAGGCGGTAAGCTTTCTTCTGCCCGGACCGGCCGGTTCGCCTCCGCGCGGCGGATGCGGTACGGTTCGAGTGTCGCGGGGCTATAGCTCAGACGGTTAGAGCGCTTCCCTGATAAGGAAGAGGTCCCTGGTTCAAGTCCAGGTAGCCCCACACAGTCTGACCAGTCAAGAGGCCGCTATCCGATCTTCGGAGAGCGGCCTTCTGCTGTCTGCGTGTCTATCTGCGTGACTATCGTTCCGGATCACTTGTTGCAGAGCCTCAGACCTGCGTCACTCCGTCTCACCATGCCAAGTCTCTCGTGGATGTTCTATCCGGTGGATCGTCACGCCCTCTACTACAAGGCAGACAAGCTTCCAGAGTATTGTTCTAGGGTTCTGGCCTGCGTAGACGCGAGGCTACCCTGCGCTGGCTTCCTGCGTGATGCGTCTACCCCCACCGAGATTCGGTGAGGGCAGACGCGGGACGGGGGGCCGCGCCGCTGTCCGGTCTCATCTGCGGGACGCGTACGCGAGCTCGCAGGCGTGGGTCATGACCGCGGGCCCGGTGCAGGAGTTCATCCACAGCGGGGGGACGGAGATCATGGAGGAAATTGTCGCCCTGCACCGGTCGGGGGGTGGCGAATGATCCGCGGGCTCGGGAGGCGGTCGCTCTCAAGGGATGGTCGGGGGGTCGCAGTGGGCTTCCTTCAGGGTGGGGCGGCAGACGTAGTTCGCCTGGATGGGGCGGCGGGATTCGACGGTCATGAGCCACACCTCGCGGTTCTGGGCGTCGTGGTCGGTGGCGTCGGCGGAGAAGGACACGGTGCCGGTCGCGCCGTCGAACGCCTGGCCGCGCAGGTTGTAGTGGACGCCGCTGGGGATGTCGTCGGCGTCGCTCTGGGTGCGGTACGTGTCGAAGGCGATGCCGACGGCCTGGGCGGCGTCGTAGCCGAACGCGGCGTGCGCGAAGGAGACGGTGGCGCCGGACTTCTCCGCCCACTGCCGCAGGGTGCGCTGGCTCTGGTTTTCGAGCGCCGGGTCGCGGACGTCGGTCAGCGACACGAAGGACATGCTCATGTCGTGGCCGGCCGGGTTCGACCGTACGTTCTTCGCGATGGCGCCGGTGATGTCGTCCGAGGCGAGCAGTTTGACGCCGCGCTGCTCGCAGGAGGCGCCCCAGGCCCGTACGAGGCTGCTCAGGAAGTCGGCTCTGCCCGTGTAGTAGACGACTTTCGCGCCCGATTCGCAGCCGTCCCGGATGGCCGCCCCGAGCGAGGCGTCGTCCCTGAACGGGTAGTCGCGGCCGGGCGGCTGGAAGCGGTGGCCTGCCGGCGGCTGCGAGGTGGAGGCGACCAGCAGCAGCGGGCCGCGCTGCCCGTCGCGGGCCCGCACCTCTTCCACGAGTTCCATGAACCGGCGGCCGGTGGTGCCCGGCTCGGCGTCCTGGAGCGCTATCAGGGGGTAGGCGTTGCGGCCCCAGCCGGGCCAGGGGATGAGGCGGCGCTGGTAGGCCTGGCGGAGGTCCTCCAGCAGGGCGGTCACCATCAGCCGTTCGACCTCGTCCTGATCGGCGCGGCCGACGCTGATGGCGTACGCGATGAGGTCCTCGCCTCTCCTGCGCCGGACGTAGGGGGCCTTGCGGAACCAGCGGTAGAAGAGCCAGCCGCGGATCAGCAGCAGGGCGTGGAGCAGGGCGCCGACGACGGCCACGATCGGGCTGGCCAGCCAGAGCACCAGGCTGACGCCGTCCACGAGCTTCTGGAGCCCGAACGTGGCCAGCCCGGTGGCGGGCAGCCAGGTGGTCATGGTCCTGCTGAGGTAGTCGGCCATGACGCGTAAGGCCGGGCCGGTGAAGGCGTCCTTCTTCCGCCGCTCGGACAGCGAGCGCCGCAGAGTCGTCCGTACACCGACAGGGTCTTTCGGCTCGTTCGCCGCGGTCGCCCGCTCGTTCCAGGCCCAGAGGACGAACCGGGTCAGCGGAAAACGGGGAGGCGGCAGCAGCGTGCCCTTGACCCACGGCGTCAGGGAGCCGTTATTTCCGACGAGTTTCCCGACGATTGTCGAAATGTCCGCTTCGTGGGTGTTTATCTCTGCGTACGGGGCCCTTCGCCGGAAACGCTTCGCCGTCTCCACGGCCTCCTCGGCAGACTTCGCGTCGCCGGTGAACACCAGGATCGGCAGCGCACGCTCTCTGGCCAGCAGTGGGGGACGGCGTTGTGCCTCGTCAAGCAGCTCGTACACGGAAATGGACGGCACCAAGCCTCCGGACTCGTGTCGCGCCCCCCGCAGCATTCGTCGACAAGAGGACTATCTCGCGACCAGTATTCCTCCGTTCATATTCAATTCGGTCGATTCAGGCAAGAGCGAATTCAGATGCGGGCGGCGACGCCGTCGAGGATCAGTTCGAGCCCGAGTGAGAAGTCCAGATCGGCGGTGTCCGGCGGGGCGTTCTCGAAGGCCGCCGAGGCGAACAGCCGGGCCGTCTCGGGGAAGCGCCCGGGGTCGACCAGCCGGGCCAGCGCGCGTCCGTAGTCGCGCTCGGCCTCGGCCTGCCCCTGACCTTCCGCTCTGCCCTCGGCGAGCTCGCTGTGCTGCCGTACGGAGTGGACGACGTAGCCGTTGAGCAGGGACAGGATGCCGACCTTGTGAGCCCAGTCGAGGCGGGTGCGGGACAGGATCGCGAGCCCGGCCTCCAGCCAGGCGATCCCGTGCGGGCCGGAGGGCGGGCCGGAGGTGGGCACGCGGGTCAGCCAGGGCCGGCGACGGAATACCTCGCGCTGGGCGAGCGCCCAGGCGCGGAGTCCTTGTCGCCAGTCGCCGGTGTCGAGGTCGGGCGGGGTGCCCATGGCGGCGTCGGCCATGAGCGTGAGCAGCTCGTCCTTGGATCCGACGTGCCGGTAGAGCGACATCCCGGTGAAACCGAGACTCTTGGCGACCTTGGGGATGGTGACGCCGCCGAGCCCGTCACGGTCGGCGATCTTCACGGCGGCGGCAATGATCACGTCGACGTCGAGGGTCGCGGGCCGCCCCAGCCGCGAGGACTCGGGCAGCCGCCACAGCCGGCGCAGCGCCGCCGGAACTTCGCTGGTCATCGCTCCCTCGTTCGCCCCCCGGAGAGTCGGCTCCCATCATGCCAGAGTCTATTAATTTATCTGTGATACTTTCTCTCTGAAACTAAGTCTCGGCGAGAGGGATGAACATGAGCGTCGACGCCGCGCCGCGGACACCGAGAGGGCCGGTCCGGCGCGCCGAACGCGCCCTCGCGCCGGACCTGGCCAGGGGCTCGATGCTGCTGATCATCGCGGTGGCCAACGCCGCCGGGGTCGTCTTCGCCAGTCAGCCCGGCCTCGACCCCGCGCCCGAAGGCGTCGAGCGCGGCCTCGGCTTCCTGCTCTTCGAGCTCGTCCACGCCCGCGGCTACCCGGTCTTCGCCGTGATGTTCGGCTACGGCATCGTCCAGCTCGCCCGCCGCCAGGACGCCTCCGGCGCCCCGCCGCGGCGGGTCCGCTCGGTGCTGGTGCGCCGCAACCTCTGGCTCGTCGCCTTCGGGTTCGCGCACGCCGCCCTGCTGAACTACGGCGACTTCCTCGGCGCGTACGGGATCATCGGGATCGTGATGACCCTGGCGCTGCTGCGCCGGGGCGACAGGTTCCACCGGATCGCGCTGGTGATCTGGGCGGTGGCGGCGGCGCAGACCCTGGTCATGGGCGTCATGGTGGTTCGCGGTATCGGAGCGCCGGGCGGGCCGGCCCCGCTGCCGGTGATCCACGTCGAGTCTCTCGCCGCGCCCGGATACCTGGAGTCGATGCAGGCCCGCCTGGTCGAATGGCCGCCGCACACCCTCACTGTGGTGCCCTCGATCCTCATCGCCTGGCTGGGCATGTGGGCCGCCCGCAGGCGCGTCCTCGAAGAGCCCGCCCGGCACCGGACCCTGCTGACGTGGACCGCCGTGCTCGGGCTCGGCATCGCCGTCGTCGGAGGGCTGCCCGCCGCCCTGGTCGGCGCCGGATGGCTGCACGTGGACGCGGCGACCGCCGGTTCGATGCTGACCCTCCACGGCGCCAGCGGGATGTTCGCCGGCCCGGGTTACGTGGCCGTCTTCGGCCTGATCGCGATGCGGGTCACGCGGCCCGGTCCCGTCGCCGGAGCCCTGTCGGCGCTGGGCCGCCGGTCCCTGTCCGGGTACCTGTTCCAGTCGGTGGCCTGGCTCGTCCTCCTGGCGCCCTTCACGCTCGACCTCGGCCGCCGCTCCGGCAGTCCTGCGGTGACGGGGCTGGTCGTCGCGGTCGCGGTCTGGCTGGTGACCGTCCTGATCGCCGTCCTCCTCGACCGGCGAGAGCAGGCCGGCCCGGCCGAGACCGTGCTGCGCCGGCTGACCTACGGTCCTCGCCCGTAGCCGCGGCTCCACAGGACGCGCATCCAGATGTTCGTCGCGTGCGGTGCGCAGGTCGGTGACGAAGGTGACGTCCGGCACGGGGGCGGCCGGCGGCTGGTGGGTGAGGACGAACTGGGGCCCGCTCCACCCGCCGCCGAACGCCTCGCCCTCGTGCTCGGTTCCTTTGTACGGGTCGTCGCCGCGGAAGGAGCGGTTGCCGACGAGAAGCGTGCCGATCCGGGGGAGCAGGTCGTCGACGGTGGGGTTGGGTGGCTGTCCGGGGTGGGCGGAGTCATCGCGGGACCCTCCTTCTGTCTGGTTTGGGGGGTGCATTAGGTTAGCCTTGCCTAAGTTGAGCGATTGGAGAACCGATGCGCCGTCCCTTCCGTGCCCGCCTGCTCGGGGCGCTTCTCGCCCCCGCCCTGATCGCGCTCGCGGCCTGCGGCAGCGAAGGCGGGACCGACGTGGCCGCCGCCACCGGCGGCGTGACCGTGACCCACGCCCAGGGCAGCACCACCCTGCCCGCCACGCCGGAGAAGGTCGTCGTCTTCGACCTCGGCGTCCTCGCCACCCTGGACGAGCTCGGCGTCGAGGTGGCCGGGGTGCCGGCGATCGAGAACCTGCCGGACAAGCTGGCCAAGTACGCCGGGGACGACTACACCAAGGTCGGCTCGCTGTTCGAGCCGGACTTCGAGAAGGTCAACGCGCTGGACCCGGACCTCATCGTCGTGGCCGGGCGCTCCTCGCCCGCCTACGCCGAGCTGGCGAAGATCGCCCCCACCGTCGACCTGACCGTGGACAACACCAAGTTCCTGGACAGCTTCCGCGAGCGCACCACCGCCCTCGGCACGATCTTCGGCAAGGAGGCCGAGGTCAAGCAGCGCCTCGACGCCATCGACAGCGCCGTGGCCGAGGTCAAGGCCAAGGCGGGCGACCGCAGAGGGCTGGTCGTGCTCACCACCGGCGGCAAGATCACCGCACACGGTCCCGGCGGCCGGTTCGGCTTCGTACACGACGAGCTGGGCGTGCGGCCCGCCGCCGACGGCCTGAAGGCGGAGACGCACGGCGAGGCGGTCTCGGCCGAGTTCATCGCCAAGACCGACCCCGACCTGCTGTACGTGGTCGACCGCGACGCGGCCGTCGGCGAGAGCGGCCAGGCCGCCAAGCAGGTGCTCGACAACGCGCTCGTCAAGGGCACCAAGGCCGCCCAGAACGACAAGATCGTCTACCTCGACCCGTTCACCTGGTACCTGGCCCCGACCGCGCTCAGCTCCGTCGACAGCATGGTCGAGGTCATCGGAGACAGCCTGTCGTGACGCGGCTGCGCGCCTGGCACCTCGCGGCCGGGACGGCGCTGCTCGCCGTCCTGGCCGCCTGGTCGCTGTTCGTGGGCGTCAGTGACCTCTCCCTCGCGGGCCTGCTCGACGGGCGGCCGGACGAGGTACGGATGCTCGTCGAGTCCCGGCTGCCGAGGCTGCTCGCCATCCTGCTGGCCGGGACCGCGATGAGCGTGGCCGGGCTGGTCATGATGCACATCACCGGCAACCGGTTCGTCACCCCGTCCACCGCGGGCACCACCGAGTCGGCCACCCTGGGCGTCCTCGTGGCCACGCTGCTGGCGGGCGGCGAGGCGCTGATCGTCAAGATGTCCTTCGCGGTGGCCTGCGCGCTGGTCGGCACCTTCTTCTTCCTGGCGGTGCTGCGCCGGCTCACCTTCCGCGACATGATCCTCGTACCGCTGGCCGGGATCATGTTCGGCAGCGTCGTCGGCGCCGCCACCACGTTCGTCGCCTACCGGGCCGACCTGCTGCAGAGCCTCGGCGCGTGGACCTCGGGCGACTTCTCCGGCGTGCTGCGCGGGCGCTACGAGCTGCTGTGGATCGCGGGCGCGGTGACCGTGCTCGGCTATCTGTACGCGGACCGGTTCACGGTCGCGGGGCTGGGCCGGAGCTTCGCCGTCAACCTCGGCGTCCGCTACGACCGGGTGGTCAACACCGGGCTGGTGCTGACCGCCGTCATCACCGCGGTCGTGGTGGTGACGGTCGGGGAGGTGCCGTTCGTCGGGCTCATCGTGCCCAACCTGGTCACGATGGTGCTCGGTGACCACCTGCGGTACGCGCTGCCCGCGACCGCGCTGGCCGGGGCGCTGTTCGTGCTGCTCTGCGACATCGCCGGAAGACTGGTGCGGTTCCCGTACGAGATCCCCGTCTCGACCGTGCTGGGCGTGGTCGGCGCCGCCGCGTTCCTGGCCCTGCTGCTGGGCGGAGGCAGGCAGGTGAGGGCGCGATGACGGCCACCCGCGTCGCTGCCGCCCCCGCCCGCCGCAGGCTCGCGCTGCTCGCCCTGCTCGCGGTCGTCGCGGCCGCCGGGTTCTGCCTGATCGGGCTCGCCGGGAACTGGGAGTACGCGCTGATCATCCGGTCGCGCAAGCTGGCCACGATGGTCGTGGTGGGCGTGGCCGTCGCCTGCTCCAGCGTGCTGTTCCAGACCGTGACGGGCAACCGGATCCTGACGCCCGGCATCATGGGCTTCGACCAGCTCTTCGTGCTGATCCAGACGATGATCGTGTTCCTGTTCGGGGCGCTGGCGCTCAGCTCGGCCGACCCCCGGCTGCTGTTCGCCGGGCAGGTCGCGGTGATGGTGGTCTTCGCCGGGCTGCTCTACCGGTGGCTGTTCGGCCGCGACGGGCGCGACCTGTTCGTGCTGGTGCTGGCCGGGGTCGTCTGCGGCACGCTGTTCGGCAGCCTCTCCTCGCTGGCCGCCCGGCTGATCAACCCGAACGACTTCGTGGTGCTGCAGGACAGCCTGTTCGCCAGCTTCAACCAGGTGGATCCCGCCCTGCTCGGGCTGTCGGCCGTGCTGGTCGCCGCGATGGCGGTCTGGACCGTACGGCTCGCGTACCGGCTCGACGTGGTCGCGCTCAGCCGCGAGCACGCGATCAACCTGGGCGTGCACCACGCCTCGGTCGTCAACCAGGCGCTGGTCGTGGTCGCGGTGCTGGTGTCGGTGTCCACCGCGCTGGTCGGCCCGCTCACCTTCCTCGGGGTGCTGGTCGCGAACCTGGCCAGGCAGCTCACCGGCACCTTCCGCCACCTGACCCTGCTGCCCGCCGCGGCGTTCGTCTCCGTGATCGTGCTGGTCGGCGGGCAACTCGTGCTGGAACGGGTGTTCGGCATGAACACCGCGCTCAGCGTCATCATCAACTTCGTGGGCGGTGCCTACTTCATCGCCCTGCTCATCCGGGAGTCCCGACGGTGATCGAGATCAAGGACATCACCAAACGCTACGGCGGCACGACCGTCGTCGACCGGGTGTCGCTGACCATCCCGCCCGGCGGCGTCACCTCCGTCATCGGCGCCAACGGGGCGGGCAAGTCGACGCTGCTGTCGATCGTCAGCCGGCTCATCCCCGCCGACGAAGGCACCGTCACCGTGGACGGCATGGACGTGGCCACCACCCCCGGCGAGCGCCTGGCCCGCCGGCTGGCCGTGCTCCGCCAGGACAACCACCTGTCGGTCCGGCTCACCGTACGAGAACTCGTCGCCTTCGGGCGCTTCCCGCACTCCGGCGGGCGGCTCACCGCCCGCGACCACCGGCTCGTCGACGAGGCCATCGACTACTTCGAACTGGGCGACCTCGCCGACCGGCAGCTCGACCAGCTCTCCGGCGGGCAGCGGCAGCGCGCCCACGTCGCCATGGTGCTCTGCCAGGACACCGACTACGTGCTGCTGGACGAGCCGCTCAACAACCTCGACATGCGCCACGCGGTGCACATGATGCGCCGCCTGCGCCGGATGGCCGACGACTTCGGCAAGACCGTGGTCCTGGTCGTGCACGACATCAACTTCGCCTCCTGCCACTCCGACACGATCGTGGCGATGAAGGACGGCGCGGTGATCGCGCAGGGGAGCACGGCGGACATGATGACGCCCGAACTCCTCCACCAGGTCTACGACCTCGACATCGACGTGCACGACATCGGCGGCAGCCGCATCGGCGTCTACTTCTCCTGACAGAACACCGTCCCCAGCGCCTTGGCGAGGGCGGTCGGGTGGCCAGGTCCTTCGTGGTCGAGACCAGCTCACCGGCGCCGTACTCCAGGGACGGGTTCATCCGGGTGGCGTCCACCATCTTGCCCCGGTAGGGGATCTCCTTCACCAGCCCGTCGAGCTGGGTCTTCACGCTAGGAGCGGCGGCCCGCCCCGGAGGATGGGGCGGGCCGCACGGTTTCGCTGCGGAGAACCGCAGTCAGCAGCGGTTGATGCGGGAGTTCACCAGGTTGATGTTGCGGATGACGATGTTGGTGCCGCACGGGTTCTCGTTGATCGCCGAGTTCGTCAGCGTGAGGTTCTGCAGCGTGATGTCCCTGGTGACGGGGAACTCGCTGCGGGCCGCGATGCGGATGTCGGAGCCGTTCACGGTGCCGCTCTGGGCGGCGATCGTGACGTTGTAGCAGTTCTCGATGAGGATGGAGTTGCTGCCGGTCTGCGCGATGTCCACCCGGTCGATCACCGCGCCGCCGCTCTCCGACACGCAGAAGACGCCCCGGCCGCCGCCGCGCGCCTTGACGGTGCCGACGCGCACGTTGACGGGGTACGAGCTGCCGATCCGGCCGTTGCGGTTGGCCATCCGGAAGGCGGCGTAGCCGGTGCCGGTGCCGGCGCCCTCGGCGTCCACGGTGCCGATGTCGGCGTTGATCGTGTCGTTGAGGAGGAGGCCGGACTCGCCGGTGTTGCGGGCGGTGACGGTGCCGATGGTGATGCCGTCGACGCCGTACGTCTCGACGCCGTGGCTGCCGCCGCCGGAGGCGTACACGCTGTCGATGCGGACGTTCCTGGTGCGGACGTTCCGGTTGGCGTGGTTGTCGATGCGCACGCCGAGGCCGGCCGAGCCGAGCCGCAGGTCGAGCCGGCCGAGGGTGATGTTGGTGCCGTTCCGGACGAAGACGCCGAAGTACGGGTTGCCGGTCACGTTGAGCCGGGTGATCTCGACGTCAGTGACGTTCTGGGCGCGCACGGCGGCGTTGTTGGCGCTGATCGTGCCGGTGACGTTGATCGTGCCGCACACTTCCAGGATGGTGTAGCTGGGCAGGTCGAGCGACTGGTTGGCGTTCATGTTGCCGGAGCCGCGGACGACCACCTTCTGCTTGGAGGTGCGGCCGGAGGTGAGGCTGCCGACGGCGCGGCGCATGGCCTCGATCATGCTGCTGCCGGTGTAGAGGGTGGTGCCGCCGTTCCTGGCCGTCCAGGTGCCGCCGTTGAGGACGGCCTCGGCGTGGTAGGAGCCGCTGCCGCAGTCGCCGGTGCCGCCGCCGCTGCCCATCTTGACGAGCTGCCACTGCTGGTTGGCGCCGTTGAGGTCGTCCCATTGGGAGATGCGGGCGCCGTCGGCGGTGGACCACTCCCAGACTTCGAGGGCTTTGCCGCTGTGCCGGTTGATCAGGCGGACGTGGCCGCCGTCGGAGTCGGCGAGGCGGAACTGCTGGTTCCAGCCGTTGGTGTCGGTCCATTGGACGATCTGGGCGCCGCCTTCGGCGTTCCACTCGTACACGTCGAGGACCTTGCCGCTGTGGCGGGATTTGAGCCGGTAGTAGCCGTCGCCGGAGCTGACGAACTGCCACTGCTGCTGGTTGCCGTCGGTGCGGGCCCACTGCACCATCGGGGCGCCGTCGTTGGTGGCCAAGTTGTAGACGTCGAGGGCTTTGCCGCTGTGCCGGTTGACCAGCACGTACCAGGCGTTGGTGTCGACGCTGGCCGCCTGGGCGGGTAACTGGAGGGCGACGACGCCGGTCAGCGCCGTGGCCAGGGCGGCCAGGACGGTGAGCAGGCACCGCCAGGCTCGGGCAACGGATTTCACGTCTCTGCTCCCATCCCGATCAAGGAAAGCGCTTTCCTTCAGCACTAGATCAGCGAGGACAGGCCGCCCCGTCAAGCGCGCCGAACCGGGCAGAGCGACTGCCAGCCGAAACCTGGTGAAACTTTCATCGGATGTCTTAGGCTGGTCACCCCCGACAATCCACCAGAAGGGCCCGCATGCACCTCATAAGGTCCGCTCAATCGCCCCAGTGGGTGGTCCGCACCGAGGACGGTGACCGGGCGCTGCCCGCCGGCTTCTCCCTCGGTGACGCGCTCTCCGCCGACCTCGGCCACTTCCGCGACCAGCTCGCCCGCGCCGGAGGATCCGTCGCCGCGGTCACCCCCGCCGCCCCCGTCGACCCCGACACCGAGGTGTGGGCGGCCGGCGTCACCTACCGCCGCTCCCGCGAGGCCCGGGTCGAAGAGAGCACCGAACCCGACATCTACCAGCGGGTCTACGACGCCGAGCGGCCCGAGCTGTTCTTCAAGTCGATCGGCTGGCGGGTCCGCGGCCACGACGAGACCATCGGCATCCGCGAGGACTCCACCTGGGACGTGCCCGAACCCGAGCTGGCCGTCATTCTCACCGCGAGCGGCGAGGTCGCCGGCTACACCGTCTGCGACGACGTCAGCAGCCGCTCCATCGAGGGCGACAACCCCCTCTACCTGCCGCAGGCCAAGATGTACGCGGGAGCCACCGCGCTCGGCCCCGGCATCCGCCCCGCCTGGGAAGTGCCCGACCCCTACGACCTGACGATGACCGTCACCATCACCCGCGACGGCGAGACCGCCTGGACGGAGACGGCGAGCACGGGCCAGCTGCACCGCCGCATCGACGAGCTGGCCGCCTGCCTGTTCACGGCCGAGCGCTACCCGCGCGGCGCGGTGCTGTCGACCGGCACCTGCCTGGTCCCCGGCTCGGACTTCACGCTGCGTCCGGGCGACCGGGTGGAGATCGCCATCGACGGCGTGGGCACCCTCGCCAACGAGGTGCGGCCCGCCAAGGAGATCAGCTCGCAGCCTCCACCACGTTGAAGACCCCGCCGCCGGAGACGCGGGCCAGCCGCAGGCCGGCCCGCTCGAACAGCTCCGCGTACTCCCCCGCCGTCCGCTGACGGGCACCCCTGGCGATCACCAGCATCTCCAGGTCGATCAGCGTGGCGGCGGTCGGCTCGCGCGGCGGGTCCGGGATGACGGCCTCGCACAGCAGCACCCGGCCGCCGTCGCGCATCGCCCGCCGGCAGTTGGCCAGGATGCGCACGGCGTCGTCGTCACCCCAGTCGTGGACGATGTTCGACAGCAGGTAGGCGTCCCCTCCCGGCGGCACCGCCGTGAAGAAGTCGCCGCCCACCAGCTCGCACCGGTCCGCCACCCCCGCCGCCGCGAGCGGCCCGCCCGCCCCCTCGATGACGTGCGGCAGGTCGAACAGCACCCCGCGCCCCTCCGGGTGCGCCGACAGGATGGCGGCCAGCATCGCGCCGTGGCCGCCGCCCACGTCGACGACGGTCCGGTACGGAGTGAAGTCGTGGCCGCGCACCGCGGGCCAGACGAACGCGGTGGACACCGACGTCATCGCGTCGTTCAGCACCTCGCCGTGCCCGGGATGGTCGCGGAAGTGCTCGAAGGCCGGGCCGAAGACCCGCTCGAACGCCGACTCGCCGGTCCGCACGCTCTCGACCAGCCCCGACCAGGCCTGCCGGTGCCACGCCGAACCCAGCATCACCGCGAACCCGCGCTGCGACTCCGGATGATCCCGGCGCAGCCGCTCCCCCACCTCGGTCAGCTCGAAGACGCGCCCGTCCAGCTCCCGGAGCACACCCAGATCGGCCAGCGCCCGCAGCAGCCGGTAGAACGCCCCGGGATGCGCGCCCACCGCCCGGGCCAGCGCGTCGGCGTCACGCGCGCCACCGGCCAGCTCGTCGGCCACCCCGAGCCGCGCGGCGGCACAGACCGCCGGCGCCACCCAGGCACCGCTGATGTAGCTGAGCAACAGCTGGGCCGGGTCCATGGAACCCTCCTCGGGTCGTCGCGTCCGGAGGGGGTCACCGCGCCGTCATTATCCCTCAGGTGAACGCGCCGTCCCGCGCTCGTGTCGTACGAATGAGCAGAAACTGGACAGGATGTGGCCTGGTGAACGGCTGCCCGCGACCGCCATCGTGTCCCGTACCCGCACCCTCACGCGGGGCGGCCATCCACCGGCGGATGGCCGGGGCGCGGTAGCGGTCCGTTGGGCGCGGGGGGCCTCGCTCAACGGACCCACCGCGCCGTCTCGGGAAACAGTGGGAACTTCGCATCGCCGTCGCGGCAAAGACCTGCGTCACCGCCGCAACCGGAGAGGCAGCAGATGCGACGACTGAGCCCGCCGTCGGATCCCGAGACCCTGGACGACGCCGAGGTCATCGCCAGGTCGAGGGACGATCCCGAGCGGTTCGCCGTCCTGTTCACCCGGCACGCTCCCGTGCTCAAGCGGTACGTCGTGCGCAGGCTCGGCGCCGAGGCGGCCGAGGACATCGTGGCCGAGACGTTCACGGCGGCGTTCCGGCAGCGCGCCCGCCGCCACCCTTGTGCGCTGGCTTCGCTCAACGGACCTACCGCCGCCGCTGTCAGGTGTCCTCGCCGATCTAGAATCTTCTCTTCAGGACTCGGAGCAGTCGGTCCAGAACCCTGATTGCCGCAGTTCGGCGCTCCTGGCTTTTCGACCACACGGCGGGTAGAACGACACCAACGTATACAGCAGCGGCGATGACCAGCACTACTTGGATTAGACTCATTGACACGTTGCACCTCTGATGGGTTCGACGTAGTGGGAAAGATGACGGCCTCCCGCGCCATCGGGAGGCCGTCCGCCCTGGTCACCTGCCCTCGATCATGAGGGAATGCGACCCGGACACGTTGTTGTTCAGCAAGGTCCGTAGCGGGTCAGACGTTTGACGCATCAAAGGAAAGCAGTAGTTGCACAACTCCGGCAATGTCGATGGTCTGACACGCGGGTTGAGGGAGTTACCTCTGGGTGTGGGAATCCTCCTCCGTCGGGGGAAAACGTGAGACCTTCGTAGCCGATGACGTCGAGGTGTGGATGCGGTATCGGGTCAAACGCATATGCTGTGACCCATGAAATCCATGGCCCTCCTGGAGCCTGACGATCTCTTATGTCTGCTGCGCATGCGTGTTCATGCGGGGTCGAACACCAGTGACCTTGAAGAAGCGAAGAAGATCGTGCAGGGTGCGGTGTCAGTCCAGGTCAACGAGTTGTCCTTGGCGTCTTCTTCTCGAGTTCTGGAGATCAGGAAATATGCCGTCACTAGTAGTGACGAGGCAGGCTCTCGTATTGGGAGAGGATTGACTCCGGCGGCTTCCTCGACCGCATTTATCTGGGATGTGCAGTGTACTTATCTGGATCTAGATCACGAAGAAGTCTGGATCTATACTTCTCCAGAAGATGCTATGTCCACGTACATGGCGGAGATGAGAAGGGCGTTCGCGCCAAGATTCCCGTTCGCGCCAGGCGGGTCGCATGTAACTAGCTGGATCGGTCACATCTTTGCGTTGCTCTTTGACGCCCCTCCAGCCGAGCCGCGCTTGCCGGCCGCTGTATCCCGCGTACGCACCGTCAGCCGACTGGAACTGAAAGCCACTGAAGCACGAATTTTCGATGCCCCGCATTCCCGGCGGCGGAAGATCGCGCTCGCACTCTATGATTCGGGCTTCAGGAACATTAGGAAACTGGCGTCCTTGACCGGCCTTACGCGTGACACCGTTTATCGCGAGCTTCGACGAGAAGAAAGAAGATAATAGGACGTCGGGGATCGTGGACGAGGCGGGGGAGACGCCCTGAGGTCAGTGGCGGGGGAGTACGGCGGTCATCACGAGGCCGCCGCCCTCGCGGGGGTGGGCTGTCACGTCGCCGCCGTGGGCGCGGGCCACGGAGCGGACGATGGACAGGCCCAGGCCCGCGCTCCGGCCGGTGACGGTGCGTTCGCCGTTGAGGCGGCGGAAGGGTTTGAAGAGTTCCTGCACGTCGTACGGGGGGACTGCCGGGCCGGTGTTGGTGACCGTCACCGTGACCTTGCCGCCGGGGGCGGTGCCGCTGGTGACGCGGACCCAGCCGGTGCCGTCGTGCAGGTTGTGCCGGATGCCGTTCTCGACCAGGTTCGTCACCAGCCGCTCCAGGAGCAGCGCGTCCCCGGTCGTGGGCGCCGGGCGGGCTTCCTCGTACACCTGGACCTTCTCCTGCGCGGCCTCCGGGGCGGTCTGGGCGACCACGTGCGCCACGATGTCGGCGAGGTCCACCGGCGAGCGGTCGGTCACCTCGTGCTCGGCCCGGGCGAGCAGCAGCAGCCCGGAGATGAGCCGCTCGTGCCGGGCGTTGATCTCCAGCAGGCTCTCGCCGAGCTGTCTCACGTCGGCGGACGCGGAGCGGCGGTGCATGGCCAGCGGTCACCTTGTGCAGCGGGGCCAGCATGCGCCCGGCCAGCACCCAGCCCAGCGCGGTCGCCAGGCAGGCGACCAGCAGCACCGCGATCACGCCCTGGGCCAGCAGGGACGTGGTGGCGGCGGTGCGCAGCGCCCCCTCCTGCTCGGCCAGCAGCCGCCGCGACTCCTCCGGGCTGAGCAGCACGCCGTCCCTGACGATGGAGAGGAAGCGGTGCCGGTTCCCGCCCGGGGCGCCGTACTTCTCCTCGAACATCCGTACCAGCTCCCGGTCGAACAGCAGGTACGTGACGCCGACGAGCACCACGCCGGCCAGCATGAACAGCGCCCCGTACACGACCGTGAGGCGCAGGCGCAGCGACAGCCTCATGGGATGCGGTAGCCCGCGCCGGGCACGGTCAGCACCACCGGCGGGTCGCCGAGCTTGCGCCGCAGCTTGAGCACGGTCAGCCGGACCACGCCGGTGAACGGGTCGGCGTTCTCGTCCCACGCCTTCTCCAGCAGCCGCTCGGACGAGACCACGGCGCCCTCGGCGCGCAGCAGCTCGGCCAGCACGGCGAACTCCTTGTTCGACAGCGGCACGTACCGCCCGTTCCGGTACACCTCCCGCCGGGCCGGGTCGAGCGTGATCCCGGCGCGGCGCAGCACCGGCGGCAGGGCGGGCCGGGCGCGCCGGCCGAGCGCCTGCACCCGGGCCGACAGCTCGGCGAACGCGAACGGCTTGGGCAGGTAGTCGTCGGCACCTAGCGACAGCCCGGTCACCCGGTCGCCGATCTCCCCCGCCGCCGTCAGCATCAGCACCCGCGCCGTCGACTCCGACTCCACCAGTTCCCGGCACACGTCGTCGCCGTGGACGAGCGGCAGGTCCCGGTCCAGGATGACCACGTCGTAGTCGTTGACCGCGATCCGCTCCAGCGCCGACTCGCCGTCCCCGGCGGTGTCCACGGCGTGCGCCTCGTCCCGGAGCCACTCGGCTATCGCGTCGGCCAGAATCCGCTCGTCCTCGACCACCAGCACTCGCATGCCGGAAATGGTGGCCGATGGGATGTTTGCTCGCCGTTAGCGCTGGTGGAAACCGCCGGGAAACCGGCGCCTCGGTTCCATCTCTTCCCGGACGGCCGGAACGGTTCCGGCCCCGATCGAGGAGAGACGTGATGCGAGTACGGATGCTCGGCCTGGCCGGGGCGCTCGCGCTGGCGCTGGCCGGGTGCGGCGCGGACGACCCCGGCGTGGCCACCGCGGGCGGCGACCCCGCGGCCGGCGCGCCCCCGAGCCTCAGCCGCGAGGAGCAGGGCCTGAAGTGGGCGCAGTGCATGCGCGAGAACGGCGTCGACGTCCCCGACCCCAAGCCCGGCCAGGGCATCCGGATGACGATGCGGCCCGGCGG
This sequence comes from Nonomuraea sp. NPDC049649, assembly GCF_040675175.1. Taxonomy (NCBI): domain Bacteria; kingdom Bacillati; phylum Actinomycetota; class Actinomycetes; order Streptosporangiales; family Streptosporangiaceae; genus Nonomuraea; species Nonomuraea sp. NPDC049649. The sequence goes on along the minus strand of NZ_JBFAOH010000008.1, from coordinate 22,828 downwards.
CGAGGAGAAGATGGCCAAGGCCCGCGAGGCGTGCAAGGAGTGGCAGCCGACCGGAGGCGAGCGGGCGGGCGGCCGGGACGACGAGCACCTGCGCGCCATCGCCGCCTGCATGCGCGAGAACGGCGTGGAGAACTTCCCCGACCCAGACGGCGGGATGATGCGCATCACCAAGGACGTGGGCGACGACCCCGACTTCGCGGCGGCGCGGAAGAAGTGCCAGCTGGACCAGCCCAGGGGAGGCGACTGATGGGCGTGCGCCGCTGGACGGTCACGGCCGTGGTGCTGGCGGGCGCGGTGGCCGCCGCGGGTTTCGGCCTGCTCGGCAGGAGCCCGGCCGGGAAGCCCGCCGCCGCGCTGCCCCCGGCGACCGTGACGATCGGCAAGGAGACGCTGCGGGACACGGTGGAGGCCGACGGCGAGCTGGGCTACGGCCCGGCCACCTCGGCCGTGAACCGGCTGGGCGGCACCGTCACCTGGCTGCCCGGCAGCGGCGACGTGGTCGCCCGCGGCGAACCGCTCTACAAGATCGACAACGATCCGGTGGTGCTCATGTACGGGGGCACGCCCGCGTACCGGAACCTGACCGTCGGCGCGGAGGGCCGCGACGTCGCCGGCCTGGAACGCAACCTGAGCAAGCTCGGCTACGACGGCTTCACCGTGGACGACACCTACACCTGGGCCACCGCCCAGGCGGTCATGAGATGGCAGGAGGACCTCGGCCTGCCGGTGACGGGCGTGGTCGAGCTGGGCCGGGTGGTGTTCGCGAGCGGGCGGGTACGGGTCGACACCGTGGACGCCGAGGCCGGGCAGCCCGCCGCCCCCGGCCGGCGGGTGCTCGGCTACACGGGCACCGCCAAGGTCGTCACCGTACGGCTCACGCCGGAGGACCGGCGGCCGGCGGAGGAGGGCACGAAGGTGACGGTCACGCTGCCCGGCGGCGAGGACATCACCGGCAAGATCACCGAGGTCGCCACCGTGATCAGCCAGGGGCAGGGGAACGAGGAGGCGCGGACCGAGGTCGAGGTGCTGGTCTCGGTCCGCGGCAAGAAGGTCGCGGCCCTCGACCAGGCGGCGGTGGACGTGACGTTCACCGCCGAGGAGCGCGAGAACGTGCTCACCGTCCCGGTCGCCGCGCTGGTGGCGCTCCGCGAGGGCGGGTTCGGCGTGGAGGTCGTCGAGGGCGGAACCACCCGCTACGTACCGGTCGAGGTGGGCCTGTTCTCCGGCGGACGGGTGGAGATCACCGGTCCCGGGCTCGCCGAGGGCATGACGGTCGGGATGGCGAAATGATCGAGCTGACGCGGGTGAGCAAGGTCTACCCGGGCGGCGTCACCGCGCTTGACGAGGTCTCGCTGGAGATCCGGCGCGGCGAGCTGGTCGCCATCGCCGGGCCGTCCGGGTCGGGCAAGTCGACGATGCTCAACACCATCGGCACGCTCGACCGGCCCACCTCGGGCACGGTCCGGATCGACGGGTACGACGTCGCGGCGCTCTCCGACGACCGGCTGTCGGCGCTGCGGGGGACCAGGATCGGCTTCGTGTTCCAGCAGTTCCACCTGGCCGCGAACGTCCCGGCGCTGGACAACGTGGCCGACGGCCTGCTCTACAGCGGCCTGCCGCCCGCCGAACGCCGCCGCCGCGCCCGGGCCGCGCTGGAACGGGTGGGGCTCGGCCACCGCCTGGACCACCAGCCGCACGAGCTGTCCGGCGGCGAGCGCCAGCGGGTGGCCATCGCCAGGGCGGTGGCCGGGGACCCGCCGCTGCTGCTGGCCGACGAGCCGACCGGCGCGCTGGACTCGGCGTCCGGGGCGGGGGTGATGGACCTGCTGCGCGACCTGCACGCCTCCGGTACGACGGTGCTGATCATCACGCACGACCGGGAGATCGCCGCCGGTCTGCCCCGCCGGGTGCGGATGCGCGACGGCCGGATCGTCGCCGACGACACCGGAGCGGCCTGATGGACCACCGCGACCTCACCCCGCCCCGGCTGCGGCCGGGCGACGTGCTCAGAGCCGGCGCGGTCGGCCTGCGCACCCGCCCGCTGCGGGCCTTCCTGTCGGCGCTCGGCATCGCCATCGGCATCGCGGCGATGATCGGCGTCGTCGGCATCTCCTCCTCGTCCGGCGCCGAGCTGGACCGGCAGCTCACCGCGCTCGGCACGAACCTGCTGACCGTCTCGTCCGGCACCACCCTCACCGGCGAGCAGGCCCGGATGCCGGTGGAGGCCGAGGCGATGATCGAACGCATCGGCCCGGTGCTGTCGGTGTCGTCCGTCGGGCTCGTCCCGGACGCCAAGGTCTACCGGTCGGAACGCATCCCGAAGGCGCAGACCGGCGGCATCTCCACCTACGCGGCCCGGCTCGACCTGCCCGGCGCGGTCGGCGCGACTCTGCGCACCGGCTCCTGGCTCAACCCCGCCACGCACACCTACCCCGCCGTGGTGCTCGGCTCCAAGGCCGCCGAACGGCTCGGCGTCGGCACGGCGGGCCCCGACACGCAGGTGCTGATCGGCGGTGAGCGTTTCACCGTCGCCGGCATCCTGGACCCGGTGGCGCTCGCCGCCGAGCTGGACACCGCCGCGCTGGTCGGCTGGCCGGTCGCGGAGGCCGAGCTGGGCTTCGACGGCCACCCCACCGTCCTCTACACGCGGGTGGACGAACAGCACATGGAGGCCGTACGGGACGTGCTGGCGGGCACCGGCAACCCGGAGGCCCCCAACGAGGTGGACGTCTCCCGCCCGTCGGACGCGCTCGCCGCCAAACAGGCCACCGACCAGGCGTTCACCGGCCTGCTGCTGGGCGTCGGCGCGGTGGCGCTGATCGTCGGCGGGGTCGGGGTGGCCAACACGATGGTCATCTCGGTGCTGGAGCGCCGGGCCGAGATCGGCCTGCGCCGCTCGCTGGGCGCCACCCGGGGCCAGATCCGCCTGCAGTTCCTGGCCGAGTCGCTGCTGCTGTCGGCGATCGGCGGGCTGGGCGGCGTCTGCGCCGGGGCCGCCGTCACAGTCGGCTACGCCACGTACGAGGGATGGCCGTCGGTGATCCCGGCCGAGGCGACGGCGGGCGGGCTGGCCGCGACGCTGCTCATCGGCGCGGTGGCCGGGCTCTACCCGGCGATCCGGGCCGCCCGCCTCTCCCCGACGGAGGCCCTGGCCGCGCCCTGAGCCCCGCCCCGGCCGCCGGTGGGCCACACCGGCGGCCGGGCGAGCCGTCACGCGAGCAGCGTCTCCCCGATCCAGCCGTCCGGGCCGCACCCGGGCGGGATCGCGAAGACCGCCGACCCGATCGTGGTGACCCACTCGTTGAGCAGGTCACCCTCGGCGAGCCGCCGCTGCACCGGGACGAACTGCCTGTCCACATCCGCCTGGTAGGCGGCGAACAGCAGCCCCGAGTCGGAGGTGCCGTCCTTCGCCAGCCCCTCGTCGTAGTTGTACGAGCGGCGCAGCATCCGCAGGCCGGGATCGTCCACCCGGGCCCGCCTGATGTGGGCGTACTCGTCGATGACGGGGAAGCCGAGGTGGTTCAGCTTGCCGAAGTCGGGCTCGTCGTGCTCCTTCTGGCCGGTGAGCGGCGCGCCGTCGCTGAGGCGGCGGCCGATCGTGAACTCCCGGCCGGTCCTGTCCACCTTGTCCCACGTCTCCAGCTCCATCCGGATCCGGCGCAGCACGAGCGTGGTGCCGCCCCGCATCGGGCCCTGGTGGAGCCAGACCGCGCGGTCCAGGTCGGTCGCGTTGACCGTGCCGTCGAGCTGGCCCATCAGGTTGCGCTGGGTGGTGCCGGGGGACTGGACGTGCGCGCTGCGCCGGAAGCCGCGCTGGGTCCAGCGCACCGTGGCGAACGCGCGGGTGTCCTTGACCACCATCCGCAGCGCGTGCGCGACGGTCAGCGGGTCGTCGGCGCAGATCTGCACCAGCAGGTCACCGCCGGACCAGCGGTCCTGCAGCTTGTCCGTCTCGAACTCCGGCAGCTTCCGGACCGGCGGCTCCACCCCGGCCGCCTTGAACAGGCCGGGCCCGAACCCGAACGTGACCGTCAGCCGGGCGGGGGAGACGGCCAGCTCGGGCTCGGTGTCGGCGAGCGCGCCCCGGCCCTGGGTGAGCCGGCGCGCGTCGTCGGTCAGGAGCCGCATGAGCCGGGTGATCGGCTCCTTCCCGGTGCCGCGCTTGAGGTCGAAGGCGACGAACACGGCGTGCGCCTGCGGGTCCGTGGCGATCCCGGCCTGGTGGACGCCGTGGAACGGCACGACGTCGGCTCCGGAGGGAGTCTGCGCGGCGGCCGGGGGAGTCGTGGCGGCGAGGGTGCCCGCCGCCGCCGTGACCGCGCCCGCCGCGAACAGCCCCCGCCGGGTGATCCTGGGCGCCGCCATCAGTGCTCCATGTCCGCGTGGTAGTCCTCCTCGGCCCCGGCGAAGTCCTTGCCGACGGCGGTGAACTCCAGGTCGGGACCGCCCTCGACGATCAGCGTGAACGGGATCTCCGCGCCCGGCTTCACCTCCTCCTGGACGTCCATCAGCATGATGTGGTCGCCGCCGGGCGCGAGCTCGTGGCTGCCGCGCGCCGGGACGACGAACCCGCCCTGCTTCTGCTGCATGACCGTCTTGTCGCCGGACTCGACCACCTCGTGCAGCTCGATCTTCGACGAGAGCGGCGAGGTGGCGCCGACGACGGTGATCGGGCTGTCGGTGTGGTTGACCAGGGTGCCGAACGCGGCGGTCATCCCGTCCTCCGCCGCCTTCACCCAGGGGTCGGTGATGGTCAGCGGCTGGGCGGGGGCGGCCTCGGCGCTCGCGCTCGCGCTCGCGGCGGGCGCGGGCTCGGCGGCCGGGGTGGCGGCGCCGCAGCCCGCGAGGAGCACGGCGGCGGCGGTGGCGAGCAGGGTCGTACGGATGTTCATGGCATGCCTTCCTGCGCCCTCGGCGACTGCCGGGGCGATGGTCATCGGAATATGGGTCAGTGGTCTCCGATGACCGGGGGCGGCCCGCGCCCGATGACGGCGTACCGGAGCAGCGCCGGGCGCAGCACCGGCGGCTCGGCGTAGGGCAGCGACAGGAAGGGCGTCGCCGGGGCCGGGGGCAGCAGCACGGCGACGAGCCGCACGGCCAGCCTGCGCAGCAGCCCCCACAGCGCGGCCTCGCCGCGTGAGAGCCAGAGCGTCGTCAGCACGACCGCCCAGCCGTGGGTGACGAGCATCCCCAGGTCGGCCGCCAGCCCGGCGGAGGCGTGCGCCGGGTGCGCCAGGGTGGCGACGGGGGAGCCGGCCTCGGCGACGGAGAACATCGCGTGCAGGGCGGCCTGCAGCCCGCTCAGCAGCGCCAGGATCGTCCGCGGGCCCCGCTCGCGGCCGGCCAGCGGGTACGCGCACGCCCCGGCCAGGCCGAACCCGGCGACCATCGCGGGACCCGGCACGCTGCCGCCCGCGAAGACGTGCGCCACCATGCCCAGGCCGAGACACACCACGGCGAACGCCGTGGTGCGGACCAGGCGGAACAGCAGGCTCGACGACACGGTGCAGCCATAATCGCACGCGACCCCCTCGCCCTCCGGATCGCCCGCCGCCATTTCCCCACGTAGCGCCGGATGTCCTGAAATAATGCGCCGGATGCTGATCCCTGCGGATCCGGACGCCTACGCGGCGGCGATCGCCCCGGTCGTCGACGCGGTCCACATCCACGTGCACGCCGCCGCCCACTCCGATCTCGGGATGCTCAACGACCTGCGCTTCACGCTCCCGCTGCGCGCACTCACCCGCCGCGACCTGGCCGCCGTCTACCGGTACGCGGGGGAGAACGAGCTTGAGGATGGCATCCGCGAGCACGTCCGCCGTGGCGACCTGGCCGACGAGGGGGACGCGCTCCGGCTGACGGATCAGGGTTTCGACCTCGTACGAGGCTTGTACATCAGTCACGCGGCCGCCACCGCGCGGATCTGGCGGGGCCGCGACCTCGGACCTCTCGCCGCGCTGGCCGAGCGGGTGCTCGGCAAGGCGACGGCCGAGCCGGGGGACGCGCTCGCGGCGATGGCGCCGCCGTACGAGCCCGAGGGGTCACCGGCGGGGCTGCTGCTCTTCAACAGGCTGGCGGCGCTACGCTACGCCCGCGCCGACGCGCACGCGGCCGCCTGGCGGGAGGCGGGGCTGACCGCGGCCGAGGTCGTCGCGCTGGAGCCCGGTCCGCTGCGCACGCGTGTCGAAGCGGGCACCAACCGCCGGGCGGCGGTGCCATACCACGCCCTTTCCCGGGCAGAACGTGAATTTCTCTACAGAGGGTTGCTGGACCTGGTGTGAGGGTCCGAAACTCATACCTCCCGGTTACTAGCCATAAGGCGCATTATGGATATCTCGGCAAGGGAGGGCGTGGTGGATCAGGACATGCCCGGCGGCGCACGGCTCATCGTGGGGGTGGACGAGACCCCGGCCTCGCGCTGGGCCCTGGCCTGGGCCATCGGCACGGCCCGGTTGCGCCGCATGGCCATCGTCGCGGTGCACGTCAGCCGGGCCCCGGTGCACCCGTTCCCCGAGGCGCTGCCCGTCCAGCACGCCATCAGGTCCGGTGAGGAGGCGCGCGGCAGCGAGGTGATCGCCGGCGTCTTCGAGGACGTGGCGGGCGGAGTGCCCGACGACATCCACACCGTCATGGTGTCCAAGGTCGGCGACCCCGGCTACCACCTCGTCGACCTGGCCCGCGAAGGCGACCTGCTGGTGCTCGGCCGCAGCCGCCGCGGCCTGTTCAGCCGCATGTTCCTGCCCTCGACCAGCATGTACTGCGCGCGCCACGCCAAGACGACCGTGGTGATCGTGCAGCAGCCGACCCCGCCCGACGAGCCGGAGGTGTCAGCGGACCGCACCCGCCGCTACCGGGGGCGCGGTCACGACTGACCCGCTCACTTGAACGCCCGCAGCCGCAGGCTGTTGCTCACCACGAACACGCTGGAGAACGCCATCGCCGCCCCCGCGATCATCGGGTTGAGCAGCCCCATCGCGGCCAGCGGCAGCGCCGCCACGTTGTAGGCGAACGCCCAGAACAGGTTCCCCTTGATGGTGGCGAGCGTCCGGCGCGACAGCCGCAGGGCGTCGGCCGCCACCCGCAGATCACCCCGGACCAGCGTCAGATCGGACGCCTCGATCGCCGCGTCGGTGCCGGTGCCCATCGCCAGCCCCAGGTCGGCCTGGGCGAGCGCGGCGGCGTCGTTCACGCCGTCGCCCACCATTGCCACGACCTTGCCCTCGCCCTGCAGCCGCTTGACCACGTCGACCTTGTCGGCGGGCAGCACCTCGGCGATCACCTCGTCGATGCGCACCTCGGCCGCCACCGCGCGGGCCACCCGCTCGTTGTCTCCGGTCAGCAGGATCGGCGTCAGACCGAGCCGCCTCAGCTCCTTGACGGCCTCCGCGCTGGTCGGCTTCACCACGTCGGACACCACCAGCACGGCACGCGCCCGGCCGTCCCAGCCGACCGCGACCGCCGTGCGGCCCGCGTCCTGCGCCTGCTCCAGCGCCCGCTGAAGCTCGGGTGTGAGGTGCTGCGACCACTCCTCCAGCAGCCGGGGCCGGCCGACCAGCACCGCGTGCCCGTCCACGACCCCCTGCACGCCGAGCCCCTCGACGTTCGCGAAGTCCTCGACCGTCGCGTCCGACTTGGCCGCCTCGGCCACGGCCCGCGCGATCGGGTGCTCCGAGGCGTGCTCCAGGGCGCCCGCCAGGCGCAGCACCTCGGCCTCGTCCTCGCCCTCGGCCACGTGGACCCCGGTCAGCGTCATCCGCCCCTCGGTGACCGTGCCGGTCTTGTCGAGCACGATCGTGTCCGCCTTGCGGGTGGACTCCAGCACCTCGGGACCCTTGATCAGGATGCCGAGCTGGGCGCCCCGGCCGGTGCCGACCAGCAGCGCCGTCGGCGTGGCCAGCCCCAGCGCGCACGGGCAGGCGATGATCAGCACCGCCACCGCCGCGGTGAACGCCGCCCCCGCCCCGTGACCCGTACCGAGCCAGAACCCGAGCGTGCCCACGGCGAGCGCGATCACGATCGGTACGAACACGCCCGAGATGCGGTCGGCGAGCCGCTGCACCTCGGCCTTGCCCGTCTGCGCCTCCTCGACCAGCCGCGCCATCTGCGCCAGCTGCGTGTCGGCGCCGACCCGGGTGGCGCGGACGACGAGCCGGCCGCCCGCGTTCACGGTCGCGCCCGTCACCGCGTCGCCCGGCCCCACCTCGACCGGCACCGACTCGCCCGTCAGCATCGAGGCGTCCACCGCGGACGTGCCCTCGTCGACCACGCCGTCCGTGGCGATCTTCTCGCCCGGCCTGACCACGAACCGGTCGCCCGCCTTGAGCCGGTCGATCGGGACGCGGCGGCCGTCGGCCAGCTCCACGTCCTTGGCGCCCAGCTCCATCAGCGCGCGCAGCGCCGCCCCCGCCCGCCGCTTGGACCGCGCCTCGAAGTAGCGCCCGGCCAGGATGAACGCCGTCACCCCCGCCGCGGCCTCCAGATAGATGTTGCCGGAGCCGTCGGTCCGCTGGATCGTCAGCTCGAACGGGTGGGTCATGCCCGGCTCTCCGGCCGTACCGAAGAACAGTGCCCACAGCGACCAGCCGAGCGCCGCCAGCGTGCCCATCGACACCAGCGTGTCCATGGTGGCCGTGCCCTGGCGCAGGTTCGCCCAGGCCGCCTTGTGGAACGGCCAGCCCCCGTACACCACCACCGGCGCCGCCAGCACCAGCGACAGCCACTGCCAGTAACGGAACTGCAGCGCCGGAATCATGGCCATCGCCACCACCGGGACGCTCAGCACGATCGCGACGAGCAGCCGGTCGCGCAGGCTGTTGTCCGGCGTCTCCGGCTTCTCCTCCGGCTCCTCGTGCGGCAGCTCGGCCGTGTAGCCGGCCTTCTCCACCTCCTGGACCAGCGCCTGCGGGTCCAGCTCGGCAGGGAAGGTGACCTTCGCCTTCTCCGTCGCGTAGTTGACCGTCGCGGTCACGCCGTCGAGCTTGTTGAGCTTGCGCTCGATCCGGTTCGCGCAGGAAGCGCAGGTCATGCCGCCGATCGAGAGCTCGACCGCGTTGCGGCGGTCTTCCGTGAGCGAGGACATCACTCTTCTCCTCCCGGCGTCAGTGGCCGTGCGGTGCGGTCTCGGCGGTGAAGGCCGCCGTCCGCACCTCCCCGTCGTGCTTGAAGTCCAGGAACAGGCGGTAGGCGCCGCCGCTGGGCACCTCCGCGGAGAACGTGATCTCCGGGCCCGCGCCTGTCTCTTCCGGATGTACGTGCAAATAGGCGAGATCGCCTGCCCGGAGCGCCACCAGGTGACCGTAGGCGCCGAGGTAGGGCTCCAAGTCGGTCACCGGCTCGCCGTCCTTGCCGACCTTGAGCGTCAGCCTGCTCGACCGGCCCGGCTCCAGGGCGCCGTCGAGGGTCACCGTGTAGTCGCCGGTGCGGGCCTCGGTGCTCGCGTGCGGGAGCTGCTGCGGGCGGTAGTCGCCCGGGACCTGGAGGTCCAGGCCGAGGGTCAGCTTGCCGGCGCCGGTGGGCTTGAAGTCGGCGAAGGCTCGGTACGGGCCGGGCTCCTTGAGGGGGAGCCGGGTGTGCCAGGTGCCGTCGTCGGCCAGCTCCGGGTGGAGGTGGTGGAAGGCCGTCAGGTCGCGGGAGGCGACGATGAGGTGGAGCTTCTTGTCGTGCTCGACGTCGTACGCTGTAACCGGGTCGCCGTCCGGGTCCGTGATTTCGAAGCGGAAGTCGTCGGGGTCGTCGGTGGCGATCCGGGTGAAGGTGTAGCCGTTCTCGGACACCTGAAGCCCCCCGGGGGTATGTGCTTCGTGGGCCGCTTCCGTTGTGTGGCCTGTTGTTTTCTGGCCTGTTGCTTCTTGGCCTGCCGCGCTCGGGGCTGGCCCGACCGCGCTGCCGGCGCCCAGGGCGGCGGCGAAGACGACCGCGAGCCCGGCGCCGTAGAGGCTCAGCCGGGCCGCGGTGTTCATGAGGCACTCACCAGCTCGTATCCGGCCTCCTCGACCGCGCCGCTGATCTTCGCCTCGTCGAGCGGGCCGTCGCTGACGACGGTCAGCCGGCCGCTTTGGAGGTCGACGTCGACCGAGGTCACGCCGGCCACCTCGCCGACCTCCTCCTTGACGGAGCTGACGCAGTGTCCGCAGGTCATGCCCTTGACGGTGTAGGTGGCGGTGGCCATCTCATGCTCCTTCATATGGTCGTACTGCTCTTCCCGAAGTCTACCGCCGTACCCCCGGAGGGTATGTATCGGGGCGTGCGCTCCCATACCTGGTGGGGGTATGGGCAGGACGATATATACGCCTAGGGGGTATGTCAATGCCCGTGGCCGCGTGTTACCGAACAATCCATACATCTGGTCCCCGCAAACACGGGGAGGGCAGCCATCCCTTGCTAGGCTTCGAAACATCCGCTGGCTCATGCCCAGCGGGCGAGACCGTCGAAGAAGTGGGGTCACACAGTGAAGAAGCTGCTTGTTCTGGCGCTGGTCGCCCTTGGGGGGCTGCTGATCTGGCGCAAGGTTCAGGCCGACCGGGCAGAGCTGGATCTCTGGACCGAGGCGACCGGTAGCGAGAACTAACCGACCGGCGAGGCGATGAGTGACATCGTCCCCATCAAGCTGGTGTGCCTGGACCTGGCAGGCACCACGGTCGGCGACATCGCCACGGTAGAGCGTGCGTTCGCCGAGGCGATCGCCACCCAGGGCATCGTCCCCGGGACCGGAGCGTACGCGCGTGCCATGGTGCACGTACACCGGTCCCGGGGGCAATCACAGATCGACGTCTTCCGGGGCATCTTCCCCGACAACGAAGCCCGCGCCCAGGCCGCCAACCTGACCTTCGAACGCGCCTACGAAGGCGCACTCGAACGCTCCGGCCTCACCCCCACGCCGGGCGTCCTCGAAGTCATCGACAAACTCCGCGGCGCCGACATCAGGCTCGCCCTGCTCACCGGCTTCAGCCGCGACACCCTCGGCCGCGTCCTCGGCCTCCTCGGCTGGCACGACAAGATCGACCTCGCGATCAGCCCCGAAGACGCGGGCGGCCGCGGCCGTCCCTGGCCCGACATGATCCTGCATGCCGTCCTCCGCCTCGGCATCCCCGACGTCCGCCAAGTAGCGGTCGCCGGCGACACCGAAAGCCACATCCTCGCCGGCCGCCGCGCCGGCGCCGCCGTCGTCGCCGGCATCCTCAGCCCCGACGGCCACAGCCGCGAACGCCTCCTCCGCGGCGGCGCCACCCACATCCTGGACTCGCTCGACTTACTGCCCGAGCTGATCCTCACGGGTGATCTGGGAAGCGCGCGGGTACCCGTGTCGGCCCGGTAAGCTATCTTCATCCTTGAAGGGGCCTTAGCTCAGCTGGCAGAGCGCCTGCTTTGCAAGCAGGAAGTCAGGAGTTCGAATCTCCTAGGCTCCACCATCTCCACCCACCCCTTGACCATCTGAGGGGTGGGCCGTGGCAGCCCGCCCGTCTTCCAGGGCCTCGCTTCGCTCGGGCTGTGTTTCCTGGGGCGCGCCTTCGGCGCGCCGGCTTCGCCGTCAGGTACTTCGTTGACCGCTCGGCAGATGGTGTCTCGCTTGCCCGAGGGCGTTGGTGAGGCTCTATTGGTGTTAACCCTCTACAGGCCCCCGGCGGACCCGAGTAGAGCACTGCACGCGGGACCACCAGCAACCAAGCCCCTGCTCGAGATTTGCAGTGTCCCTCACCCGCCGAGGGGTGGTGCGGCGCGACGAGGCAGGGCCAGCGCAATATCCTCCACAGCCGTGCGGAGGGACCGCCACCTCGCCGCGCCGGTCTCTCAGCCGCCAACGCGCGGTGTACTGATGCGCGGCGTGCGCACCAACTCCCGCAACGCCCCGGCAAGGCTCTTGGGGTCGATGGCCGGATGCCGCTCGCCATCGCCCCAGATGTAGACCTCGCCCCGCCCGTCCACCGTCACCCACACCGGCAAGCCGCCATGCGGACGCGGCACCATCAACGAGCTGTCGTTGTCGTGAAGCTCCGCTGGCACCCCGAGATCGACGAGCAGGTCGCGCAGCCGTACCAGCTTGACCGCGACATCGCGCTGGTGCAGCACCTCAGGCGTACACGTCATGATCGGATTCATTGCTCATCCCCTTCGGCCAGGCCGTCGCCGAGGCATTCACGCTCTCCCGTGCTGTAGTCGTCGACACCAGCGCCCCCGAGCAGCACGCGGCGCGAGGTGCACAGCTTCGCCCCACGTCTCGACACGCCGGGCACCCGCGGGCTTGCTAGGGGCAGGATCACCATCGCGATCTCCTCGTTCATCCGGCTATCCCTGCTTCGGGTTGGCCGTTTCACGTACCGTGTTCGTTGATGACAAGTCCACCGGCAATTCGACACCTGGAGCTCCCCTAACAGGCCCCCCTCTCAGCCCCTTTTCGATCCTCCATCGGAAAGCAGAGCGCCCATGACAAAGCCGACTCCGAACGCGAAACTTCGGACATGGCGCCAGAAAGCCGGATTGACGCGCGCCGAAATGGCGAAGCTGATCAACCTCAGCGCGAGCGGCATCAAACACGGGCTGACCTGCGACGAGGAACGCATCCGCCGCTGGGAAGTAGGGGAAGTCAAATGGCCACACGAACCCTACCGACTCGCCATCCAGGAAGTCACCCACCAAGACCCCGAAGACCTCGGGTTCACCCCAACCCGCCGATCCCGCATCATCACCGAGCCGAGCCCGAACGAAAGAGAAGTTGAAGACGACAACGTCGTCCATACGGTGGACCACACCAACCTCGGGGAGGATGAGAACGACGTGCGACGCCGTGAATTCGTCGGCCTCACCGGAGCCGGGCTCTTCAGCGTCGTCCTGAACGACGGCCGCGACACCAAGCCCGCGGAGCACCAAGGCGAGGACCTGGCCGCCGTTCTCGTGGACCACACCCCACCCACAGACGGCCCGATCGATCTGGCAGCCCTCGCGGCCGGCGTCGCCCTGGCCAAGCAGCACTACCAAGCCTGCCGCTACTCCCGGGTCGCCACCCAGCTGCCCACGCTCGTGCGCAAGCTGCGCACGGCATGCGCTTACGCAGAGGGCGACGAACGCCTACGAGCCCACGCCCTGTCCGCCGAAGCACACCACGTCGCCGCCTCCATCCTGCTCAAGCAGGAAGACAAGGGGATGGCCTGGCTCGCAGCCGACCGCAGCGTCCAAGCCGCCCACGCCAGCCAAAGCCCCCTCATGGTCGGCTCCAGCTCCCGCATCATCACCCACGCCCTCATGGACGGCGGACACCACCGCACCGCTACCGACACCGCCCGCACCGCAGCCCTGCGCATGGACGCCGACCTCACCCAGCCATCCGAAAACGACCTGTCGATCTACGGCTCCCTGCTGCTGCTGCGAGGCGCCATCGCCGCCGCCCACACCGGCAACCGGCACACCATCGCCGAACTCCTGGACGAAGCCGAACAGGCAGCCACCCGGCTCGGCCACGACGGCAACCACATGTGGACCGCCTTCGGCCCGAACAACGTCCTGTGCCACCGCGTCACCATCGCTCTCAGGCTTGGCGACGCGGGCATCGCCATCGACTACGCCCGCCAGGTCGACCTCGACAAGCTGCCGATCAACGAACGCAAGGCGACCCTCCTGCTCGACACCTCCCGCGCCTTCCTCATGCGCAACCAGCACGACAAGGCCCTGCACATCCTCCGGGTGGCCGGCGAGATAGCCCCCGAAGAAGTCACCGGCCGCGCCACAGCCTGGCGGCTCGTTCGTGACATCCTGGCCACCGCACCCATCAGCGTGCGCCGGGAAGCCCGCGAATACGCCGAATCGCTGGGAGTCATCGCGTGACCCAACCGGGCAAGGTCCTCTACATCATCGTGTGCGCCGCCGGCCCGGCCGGTGAAGTCGGCCGCCTGGCAACCATGGCCCAGCAAGACGGCTGGACCGTCCAGATCATCGCCACCCCATCCGCCCTCGGCTTCATCGACGTGCCCGCGCTGGAGAAGCAGACCGGCCGCCCCGTCCGCAGCCAATACCGCAAGCCGCACGAGCCCAAGTCACCGCGAGCCGACGCCATCATCGTCGCGCCGGCGACCTACAACACCATCAACAAGTTCGCCCAGGGCATCGCCGACACCTACGCCCTCGGCATCCTGTCCGAGGCCCCGGGGCTGGGCATCCCCGTCGTGGTCCTGCCCTTCGTCAACACCGCGCTGGCCTCGCGCACGCCGTTCATCCGCAGCGTCGAAGACCTTCGAGCCGAAGGCGTTCGCGTCCTGCTCGGCCCAGGCGAGTTCGAGTCCCATCCGCCAAGCTCTGGTGCTGATCGAATCGACACCTATCCCTGGAATCGGGCACTCAAAGCACTTGCCGAACTGTTCTCGTAGGCAGCGCCGTTCTCGCGCACGGCCGTGCTCGGGCCGCGCGCCAGAACGCTCCAATGATTGCTAGACGTAGCTCCTCAGGCACCAGATCACTCCAGGCTGTGATGCCGTCGTATCACTGAATTAGGACCGAGCTTGGCTTGAGCATCGCGCGCCTGCTGCTCCTGTCAACAAATAGGTCAGTCCTTCGCTTCGCGGACGTCCTTGCCCTGCTCGGCGAACGCCTTGAAGTCCTGCATGTGCCGTAGCGACTGCTTGCGGAAGGCACCGGGCATCATGAGCGCCACCAGCCGCATCAGCAAGCGGTCGAACCGGTATTCGTTTTCGCTCTCCCACAGCGTCGTCTCCGGGCCGGCTTCGATCAGCCGCTCGCGCGCGGCGTTCCACATGCCCTTGCCGACGATCTCGCGCTCGAAGTGGACGACGGTCTCTTTCGGGATCTCGCGCAGGTCTGCCGGCTCCCGGCGCGTGATGGTCTCGGTGGCCTCCATCTTCTGATTTCCCATCTGCATCACGACCCGCGACTTGGTGCCGACCTGGCCGTGTTCTCCGCTGATCGGCTCGTGCAGTACCAGGCCCCGCAGCCACTTCGGCATGTGCGCCGGGTCGGCGAGCAGCTGGGCCACCTTCTCCCGGGGCAGGGCGATTTCGATCGAGACGGTGTATTTCATGGCGGAGCGCTCCAGGTTCCTGACGGGAACGAACCCACGCTAACAGCCTCACCTCAGGCTGTTTCCCCTGGTGGCTGGCCTCGGATCAGATGGGTCCTGGGGTCCGGGACAGCTACCGGGAGTCGCCTGGGGGCTTCACGGCGGTGAGGGCGCTCATGCCCTCCAGGACGTAGTCGAGCAGGGGACGTGAACGTCCCTCCAGGTGCCACTGCTCCAGCGAGCCGAAGTAGACCCCGAACCAGAACGCCCGCGCCACCACCCGGGCCTGCGCCGGCGAGTCGCCGCGTTCGCGCAGCCGGGCGGCCAGGCGTTCGGCGGCCTCGTCCAGCGAGCCGTACACCGCCGCGCGCACGGCCGGTTCTTCGAGCACGTAGCGCATGCCGCGCCAGGGGGAGTGGCCGGGGGACTCGCTCAGCAGACTGATCAGCCTCTCCAGCGAGCCCGGCAGGTCGTCCGGGTCGAGCTGGGTGGAGTGGAGGTCGAGACCGGCTGCCGCGAACGGGTCGGTGGTGAACAACCCTTCCTTGGTGCCGAAGTAGCGGTAGAAGGTGCGTGGCGACACCCCGGATGCGGCGGCGATCTCGTCGATCGTCACGGCGTTGTAGCCGCGTTCGTCGAACAGGTCCATCGCCGTGTCCATGATCTGGTGGATCGCTGAGAGCCGGTTGCGCTGGCGAAGGGTCAAGGACACGACGCCAGCGTACGGCGTAACCGTTCCGATGGCAGTCACTGCCTATGTGGCAGATACTGCCATAGAGTTCGGGGGACGGGGGCGACGATGAGGCCGTTCGAGATCGTGCTGGTGGTGGCGGAGGCGCTGGTGTGCCTCGGTCTGCCGTTCCGGCCGCCGCGCGTCTCCGCGCTGCTCGGGCTGGTGATTCCGGTCGCGGTTGCGGTGCAGGTGCTGGCGGAGGGGGCGCGGTGGCCGATGGCTCCGGCGTACGTGCTGGCGGCGTTCTTGGGTGTGTGGGCACTCGGCGCGATCCCCGCCGTGCGCCAGCAGATGAACGATGGGCGTGCCCTCCTCCCAGGGGGACGGACGAGGCGGGCAGGGGTGGTGCTCGCGGTCGCGATGGCGGTCGTGGTGACCGTGCCGTCGCTGCTGCCCGTGTTCCGCTTCCCCAGCCCCACCGGCCCGTACGGTGTCGGCACCCTCACGTACCACTGGGTCGATCACTCCCGCCGAGAGATCTTCGGCCCTGATCCCGGAGCGCCGCGCGAGTTGATGGCGCAGATCTGGTATCCGGCCCGGGCTGAGGCGTCCGCGCGGCGCGCCTCGTACATGCAGGACGACGCCCTCCCGGACGGCGTCGCCCGGCTGCTCGGCGTGCCCGGCATCACCTTCCGGCACCTGCGCCAGGTACGCACCAACGCCGTCGCCGGGGTGCCCGCCGTTCCCGGCCGGCACCCGGTGCTGATCTTCCTGACCGGTGCGCACGGCTTCCGCCAGTCGAACACGTTCCAGGCCGAGGAACTGGCCTCGCGCGGGTACGTGGTCGCGGGCCTCGATCAGCCGTACACCGCGGCCGCGGTCGCGTTCCCCGACGGGCGCACGGTCCGGGCCCTGCCCCGGGACCGGATGCGCGCTCTCATCGACCAGAGCCTCACGCACACGCTCCCCCAGGGGTTGATCCCGCATCTCGCCCGCGACGTGTCGTTCGCGCTGGACCGACTGAGCGACCTCGACCGGGCCGACCCGCGCCAGGTCCTGACCGGGCGGCTCGACGTGGCGCGCGCCGGGGTGTTCGGTGTGTCACTGGGCGGCATCGTCGCCCC
Organism: Nonomuraea sp. NPDC049649; assembly: GCF_040675175.1. Classification (NCBI taxonomy): domain Bacteria; kingdom Bacillati; phylum Actinomycetota; class Actinomycetes; order Streptosporangiales; family Streptosporangiaceae; genus Nonomuraea; species Nonomuraea sp. NPDC049649. Next base: position 6,030 of record NZ_JBFAOH010000008.1, on the reverse strand, counting down.
GCCGGCCGCCAACCTGGAGCCCCGCCTGCGCGCCGCTCTCGTCATGGACGCCCGCATGACCGCCGAGGTCGTACGCGACGGCGTCCGCACCCCTGCCATGTGGCTCACCAGGGACGCCGCCACCATGCGCCGCGAAGGCTGGGACGAAACCGAAATCCAGCAGCACCAGGCAACCATGCGAGCGGCCTACGGCAAACGTCCGGCTGACGGCTACTTCGTCACCATGCCGGACACGTTCCACCTCGACTACACGGACGCGGCGGCCTGGTCGCCGGTCAGCTCCCTGCTGGGTTTCTCCGGTCCCATCGGGGCAGAGCGGGCCCATGCCATCATCAACGCTTATACGGTGGCGTTCTTCGACACGTACCTGAAGGGCGCCCGACCGGCCCTGCCCGTTTTCTCCGGCGTGCACGTCGAGACCACACCGGCTTTGAGCCCGGGCCCGCCAAGCGGCTGACCTGGCTCACCCGGCGGCATCAGTGAAGGTGGCGCGGCTCGAACTCGCCGCCAACCGTGCCACCTACAAGCTACGTGTCGGCAAGCTGACGAAGACACACCTCGAGTTCATGGGCCCGCGTACCGATCGGCGCACTACAGAGGCCCGGCACACAGCTTGACGGCCTCTACATAGCGGGCCACTACGTCCACGGATGAGACTTCGCCACGCTCGATCTGTGCGACACGCGCCTTCAGCCATCAGGAGAGCGACTCGTTCTGTGTCGGAGCAGCGCTCTGGGCAAGCTGCCAGGCATCGATGAAGTCGTCAACGATGCGCCGGGTCTCGGCAAGGGCCTCTTCCCCTCCGGCCTGCTCAACGTGCTTGGCGCGGTTCCACTTCTTGAACGTTGTCATTGGTTCTGCTCCTCCCCTCTGCGCGCTCTTTCACATAGATTTCGTACAGCCGCTCCGCGTGCGGTACGGCCTCCTCATACCAGCGGTTACCCGGCGCCCAAAGCCCCTGGTGTCCTTGCCACCGCCAACGCCTTCAGACAAGCAAGACATCATCTGCCAAGCGGTCAACCAAGTACCTGACGGCGAAGCCCGGTGCGCCGAAGGCGCGTCCCACGAGGGCGGGCGGGCTCCACGGCCCACCCCTCGGATGGTCAAGGGGTGGGGGGAGATGGTGGAGCCCAGGACATTCGATCCTGACCGTTGAATCAGCCGCTCGCACCATCAGCCCACCGCTCTGAACGTACTGGCGAGTCGTCGTTCACCGCCGTTTCGCTTGAGACGGCTGCCAGAGGGATTGGAAGATGCCGTCCGGGTCGTACCGGCTCCATACCTCCCTGACCCGGTCACCGGTCGCGTCCGGGTAGATCCGTTTGAAGGCGCTCTCGTCCGGCCGGCTCTCGAACCCGATGTACGCACCGTCAACCCGACCACTCAGCGGCTCCCAGACCGCATCCAGCCGCGCCCCGCCTCGTGGCGGAAACATCGTGCCGATCACCAGCACCCCATGATGCCGATGCGCGTAAGCGGTCGCATCCGCCGGCACGTCGTTGACCGCCCCGCCCAGGGACCGCATCTGGATCAACGGCTGCCCCGGCCCGGTCACGACGGACATGATCGCCGCCGCGTCGTCATCGGTCATGGCTGTCAGCAGCCCGTTGGTGGTGGTGACGGGTTGCTGGCCGACGTTCGGATGGAGGTGCGCCGTAGACACCAGCGCAGCGTACGGAGCGATCTGCGCATGCTCGTCGAGGACCCCGGTGCCGATCGCGAGCAGCGGCTCGACAGCCGCCCGCAGCCGCCGCTCACTGGCCCCCGCCACCACGGCGGTAATGGAGGCGACCGCAGACCGCCCATGCGGCACGAGCGTAACGGCGGTGGACAGCTCACGCGGAGCGGACGCCATATAGTCGGCCCACCGCCGCAGCGCACGCCCCTCCCGGTCGAGCCCCACGGCGAGCTGAGCGATTCCCACGTCCCGCAGTTCGAGCGCTTCGATCTCGAAGGCCACCACGACCCCCACCCCGGAACCGGCACCCCGCACAGCCCACAGAAGGTCGGGTTCGTTGTCGGCGTCGGCACGCACAACCCTGCCATCGGCCAGGACGACCTCGGCCGCGCGGATGTGGTCGATGGTGAGCCCGTACTGGCGGACCAGCCAGCCGACCCCTCCGCCGGTGGCGAGCCCGCCGACGCCGACGTTGCCGTGGTCGCCGGAGCTGATCGCGAGTCCGTACGGGGTGAGCGCCTGCGCGACCTGGGCCCAGCGCGCACCGGCCTCCACCCGGACGATCCGCGCCTTCCGGTCGATCACGTCGACCCGGTTCATGCCGGACAGGTCGATGACCACACCGTCGTCGTTGGTCGCCCGGCCTGACAGTCCATGCCCGCCGCTTCGTACGGATAAGGGCAGGTTCCGCTCGCGGGCGTAGCGGAGTGCGGCGGCGACCTGCGCGGGGTTCTCGGGGAGCAGGACGGCGGCGGGGGAGCCCACGGTCGTGTACGTGGAGCGGAGCTGACGGTAGCGGCTGTCTCGGGGCAGGACGATCTTGTCCTGCAGCTCGGAGGTGGTCATCGCTGCCCCCGGATCTGGCTGACCTGCTCGCGGACCGCCGGGACGACCTCGGCGGCGAACACCTCGAACTGGGCCTGATGGTCGGTCATCGGCCAGAAGACGAACGTGTCGAAGCCCAGCTCGACCACCCATTCGGTGAGGGTTTCCGTCCAGACGCGCACGTCGCCGATCAGTCCTTGGCTGCCGCGGAAGCGGCCGATGGCGCCGATCACGTTGTAGATGCGGCGGATCCGGGCCGGGTCGCGGCCCGCTTCACGTGCGGCTTCGTCGATGATTTTCTGCTTGGCGGGGACTTCGTCGGGTGGGACGTAGATGTTGAGGGGTGAGATCCAGCCGTCGGCGGAGCGGCCGGTGACGGCGAGCATTTTGGACTTCTGGGCGCCGAGCCAGAGCGGGATGGGCGCGGGCGGCACGGGCCCGGCCGAGTAGCCTTCGATCGCGTGGTGGTCGCTGACCAGGCGCACGCCGCCGCCGGCCAGCGCGGCACGCATCACGTGCAGGGACTCTTCGGCGTAGGCGACCATTTCGCCGCGGGTGCGGCGTCCGCCGCCCATGCCGGCGATGGCGTCGGTGAACGTGCCGCCGCCGAGTCCGAGGGTGAGGCGGCCTTCGGTCAGGACGCCGAGCGAGGCGGCGGCCTTGGCCAGCATGGCGGGTGGGCGGAGTTGCAGGTCGAGGACGTCGGTGAGGAACGTGATGCGCCTGGTCTCGGCTGTCAGCCGGGTGATGAGGGTCCAGGTGTCGAGGTGCCCGGCCTGGTAGGCGTGGTCTTGGACGGCCAGGTAGTCCAGCCCGGCCTCGTCGGCGCTGCCGGCCAGCCGGAAGGTTCGGTCGAGCTGGTCGACGCCGGGGTCGAGGGCGAGTCCGAATGTGGGGGATTGTCCGTAGTCAGTCACGGATTCATGGTCGGTACGGGGGCGCTGATAGGCAAATACGAGATTAGCTACTAATCTTTGGTAAGTGACTATCGAATCCGCACCCGGCAGCCCGGCCATCTTCGAACCGGGCTGCCGTAGCTTTCAGGACACCGTCGAGCTCGTGGGCCGCCGGTGGACCAGCGCGATCCTGCTCGCCGGGAGACGGGGTGCTCGCCGGTTCGGCGAGTACCGCCACGCGGTGCAGGGGATTTCCGATCGGCTGCTCGCTCAGCGGCTCAAGGAGCTCGAAGCCGAGGGTCTGATGACGCGCACCGTGATTCCGACCACGCCGGTGCAGATCCTCTACACCCTGTCGCAGGAGGGGGAAGAGCTGATGTCCATCCTGCAGCCCTTGGTCGACTGGAGTCACCGCCGCCGCGGGCAAGCCGCTGACAGTCTTCGCTAGCTGTCGCGGCGCAGCGTGACCCAGAAGGTCGGCATCTGGTTGGTGCCCGGCGTGAGGTCGACGATCTCCCAGCCGGCGAACCTGGTGCGCAGCTCGTCGGCGGTGACGCCTGCGTCCCACGACTTGATCTCGGGGTTCGGATTGTGCTGGGCGTCGCCACCGTACGCGAACATCAGCAGCCGCGCTCCGGGAGCGGCGCGCTCGGTGAGCCCGGCGGCGTAGGCGTCGCGGCGGTGCAGGGGGATCCCGCAGTAGCAGCTCAGGTCGAAGAACAGGTCGAACGGGCCGGGCACGCTCAGGTCGTCCAGGCGGGTGGCGTCCCCTTGGAGCACCCGTACCGACACTCCCTCCGCCTCGGCCTTCTCCCGGGCCTGCTCGACGGCGCGGTCGATCAGGTCGACGGCCGTCACGTCCCAGCCGTGCCGTGCGAGGTAGACGGCGTTGGTGCCGGTGCCGCAGCCGAGTTCGAGCACGCGGCCGGGCGGTCCGTCGTGCTCCTCCACCAGGGTGACCAGTTCGGGCGGGGTCACGCCGGTGTCCCACGGCGGTCTGCCGTTGAGGTAGTAGCCCTCCATCGCTCGATAGACGGCCTCTTCCTCCTGCTCCTGCGCTGTCTGGCTGGACTGGGCCATGGGCTTCTCCTCGTAATTAGAGTTGAACTCTAGTGTTGGGCTTTAAAGTTAAACTCGCCCCATGGAAAGAGTCAAGCGGCCGGACAAGCGGGCCGAGCGCGCACGCCGGACCAGGGAGAAGGTCATCGAGGCGGCTCGCGAGCTGTTCGTGGCGCAGGGGTACGGGGCGACGAGCCTGCAAGAGGTGGCGGATCGGGCCGGTGTGGCCGTACAGACGGTCTACTTCGTCTTCCGCAACAAGCGCACGCTGTTCAAAGACGTCGTCGACACGTCCATCGCCGGGGACACCGAGCCCGTCGCCACCATGGACCGCGAGTGGTTCCGCACCGCGTGCGCCGAACCCACCGCGGCCGGGCAGCTACGCGCCCACGTCCGCGGCACCTGCGAGATCCTGGGCCGGGTCGCCCCGATCATGCCGCTGATCGAGACCGCCGCGGCCACCGACCCGGAGATCGCCGCGCAGTGGACGGGCGGCCCCGACCCGCGCTACACCGTGCAACGCACGGCGGCCGAAGCCCTGGTCGGCAAGCCCGACGCCCGCCCCGGCCTCTCCGCCGAGACGACGGCCGACCTGCTCTACGGCCTGCTCAGCCCGCAGCTCTACCTGATCTTCGTCCGCGACCGCGGCTGGTCACCGGAGGCATTTGAAGAGTGGGCGCGGGCCACCCTTACTTCCCAGCTCTGCGATCGTTCACCCTGACGGTGCCGTCCTCGCCACGCTTCTGTGAGCGGAGGACGAGAAAGAAGGCCGCCACGACCGCGGACGTGACGACGAAAATTCCGCCGCATATTAGAAGGTATCGATCCCACCCGCCCGGGCCGATAAGAGTTCCCCCCAAACCGGTGATGGCGAAGGGAATCATCCCCGCCAGGAAAACGCCCTTTCGGTGCTCACCCGCAGGTGTCCTTACGGCGAGCCGTGGCAGAACTCCGAAAGCGACGGTGATGAGCGCCACCGCCCCGAACAGTCCGACCGCGCGCATCTCCCGGGTGGGATCGTCCACCGGGGTGTCAGGCGTGTCCCACCATTTTTCCGCCACCCTCGTCTGGACGATTTTGCCGTTCCAGTCGTGCACCAAAATCTCGTCACCGACCTCGACCAGGCGGAACACGGTCGTGACCGGAAAGAACCTCTTGTATGGCTGGTCGTGGTCCAGTGCCTCGATTTCCAGCCGGGGATTCTGCCGAATGCCGCGGTTCTGGCGAGCGGGGATTTTCTCTGTCACCCTTGCTCGGAATTCGTGGCAGTGGCTCGCGTCGCCCCATTCCACGCGCTCGGTGCGACAGGGGAGGGCGTTCTGATACTGCTCGTACTCGGCCGCGCTGCCACCGATCTGCCAGATCCCGATCACCGCGGTGATAAGCGCAAGAGCCGCGAAGGCGACGGCTTTTCCGACGCCGGCCGACGATCGTCGTCTTCCCCGCAAGGCGTCCCGCTCCGTTCCGGGCCTGGATGCAATGCCGCTAAGTTAAGCCGCTGCTGGGAGTCCTTCGAGTTGGATGGTCGGCGGGCTGGCGTGGGTGACACTGACGTCGGTACGGCGTTTGACC